>NZ_BJXB01000039.1 GCF_007990775.1 Deinococcus cellulosilyticus NBRC 106333 = KACC 11606
TGTGTCTTCCACAGCGTACTCTCGGGTGTCTTGGGTTTTCGTTTCACCATTGCGTCCCTCGTAATCCAGGGGGAAGCTTTCCCTCAGTGCAGCACCGATCAGCACATCCCCTTTGATGCCGTCTTTGACAGCCTTGACGAACGCAACTCGATATTTTCTGGGAATTTCTTTGATGACATCGGACAGGTAAACCACAGGTTCAGACATGTTGCACCTCTACCGACAGGATATTCCGATGTGGCATTCCGATTCAAGCTTTCACTTCAAGTCATCGATTTTGGCCTAAAGGAAAACCCTTGAAGCAGAAATCTGGGATTCTGCTGCTACACTGGCATCAGGTGAGACCATGAAAAAAAGCATTTTGGCGGCGTTGACCCTATTCCTGTTTTCCACCACTGTCCTGGCACAATCCACACCAGAAACCTCCACAGAAACCACATCAGTCACACTCAGCGATTCTACCAGTGACACACCATCAATTACAGCACTCGATGAGCCAGTGAATCTTTTTCTCCACAGGGTCCTGCTGAGTGATGTTGTTTCATCCATCTCGAAAAAATCTGGTGTGCTGGCCTCTCCACCAAAATCTGATTTTTGCATTATGCAGCACGAGAGACAGCAAACCATTTTGCCCGACATTCCAGCTTACGAAATTTCCAGCGGAACAGAAACAAAAAAGCTCGTTCTGGACACCCTGGCTGAATTTTACAACCTGGGAAAGATTCATACCAGTCACTACATTCGGATGGACCCCAAGGCCTGGAGAGATGACCTGTTCAACAAGGACATCAGCTACCTCACCGCAACATTCATTTTTGGGGATGCCTCCAGTCGCATGGATGGGGTGGGTTCCTACTACCGGGTGTCCAATGTCAGTGAGTATGCCCTGTCTTTCACTCGACAAAAAGATGTTTTGTGCATCACCACCAAAAAATTGTGAAGCACCCGTTTCAGCAGGTGCTTCACAATGAGTTGCGGATCAACCGCAAATAGAAGGAATCGAAAGCAAAATCAAGAAAGAGGATGCGAGCATCAACCACAGTTTGGCTGTGGGTGCAACTTCGGCTTTACTGACGTGCTGACGTTCTGTTTTATGGTTCAGAGCACTGATCATAATAACCTCCTTACACCACAATTATACCAGAACAAAACTGCAAAATAACCAGCAGAACATTAGAAGCAGCTCAATTCAAAATCACAGGACTTATCAATTAAACACAGGTGGTAAGAAATGATGCTTTCCCTGATCCTCACGGTCCTGTGTGCTCCAGGGCGAACCTGTAGGCCCGGTGAATGAACATCACCGAGTAAGGTTTGCCGTCTGCCCTGGTGTTGCCCTCTTCGGTGAGTCGCTGCTGGATCTGCTTGAACGTCATGCCACTGTCCCTGAGGAAACGCACGTATCCCGCAATCTTCTTTTTGCGCATCGAGGCTTCATCCCGTCTGGCTGCAGCACCCTTCAACTGGGCTTCGTGTGTCAGGTTCTCCGGCTTCCCCAACCTGGTGCCTTTCGCCCTGGCCGTTGCGAGTGCATCTCGGGTCCGGGTGCTGATCAGCTTGGCTTCCTTCTCTGCCACAGCAGCCAGAATGTGAATGGTCAAATTGTCCACTTCCGGCATGTCCACTGCCACAAACCGAACTTTGCTTTCCAGCAGCTCGGCAATGAACCTCACGTTCCTGGCCAGTCGGTCCAGTTTCGCAATGAGCAGCACCGCACCTTCTTGCTGGGCTTTCTTGAGTGCGGCCTGCAGCTGTGGCCTGTGCCGCTTCCCGGTTCCGGTTTCCACTTCCTCAAAATCCTGGATCACCTGCAGCTGGTGCACCCTGGCATACGATTCCACACTGGACCGCTGGGCCTCCATCCCCAGGTAAATGCCAGATTCCTTTTTGCGGCTGATTCGGTAGTAGGCAATGGCTTTCATGGTGGGTCCTTTTGTACTGGCAATTTTTCAGAGGCTGAGCAGCTTGTGTTCTGGCCTGTGCTTCAAAAGTTCGGAACGGACATGACCCGCACAAGCACAAAGGGGAACATTGCCAGAACGAAAATCAAGATCAACAGCACCACCTGAACATTCCTCCTGGCTTTCATGGCTTGCAGGTTTCGCTGATGGCGTGCTTCACCCTCGGGATCTCTGGGCATTTTCTGGCCGGATTCGGTTTCAAGCATCGGATCTCTCCTCATACCAATCCTACAACGCACGTTTAAGGATTGGTATGAGGGATAGGACTGGCCCCGTTTTTGCTGGGTGCTTGATACGTATCAACCAGTCAGCTTAATCAGCCTCTTCTGGGATCTGATACCCTGAAAAGGTGGATACACAAGAATCTGTTTCCATCATCACGCGTGAGTCTCTGAACGACTGGCTTGCCAATAATCTTGAATGGCTTGCCATCGAGGCATTCCGGATTTTTGACGGGGATTCACCTTTACGGCAACTGGCTCGTATTGAAAGACGGCGCAGCAAGCTGGAGCGCATTTCTGCAGGACTGCGTGGGGACTTCCCCAACCCTCTGGTTTGTGCTCCCATGGTCACCATCCGTGACCGCATCCGTGCAGTTCTCGCTTTGATGTCCCCTGGGCGTCACCGGCTCTTGCTGAAGAAAATCCAGCAGGTTCAGGAACCCGTTTCGCAGGTGAACACCTCGATTCGGTTCTGCATTTTCACGTCCGCTCCTTAAAACCCACCTGCACAAGCTGAACCCGCAGCACGAGTTGACTGCTGGGCGTTTTTCTTTTGGCGTTTGGAAGCCTCTTCCGTGCGCAGGGTTGTGCTGTGCCGTGGTGTTTAGGAGCCGCAAAATGAACAAATTCGATGTACCTGAGCTGGATGTTGTCGTTTTCACCTGTGAGCCTGCAGGAGTCGGTTACCCTGCTCCCCTTTGCCCTTCTTGCAATGAACCCTTGCTGGTTCCCGGACAACACCAGGTCGAAGAGGTGCAGTGCATCTGTTGCCTGGCCGAAGACCTGTGACCTGATCGGCACTGGCCACAGCTGCAGCCCTTATACTGAAAGCACGACAGCAGGACATCTCATGCATACCTCCCACCAAAAGTGGGGGTATTTTTTGGGTTTCCACTCTCCTGCACAACAGATCACCCCAAAAACCTGGGGTGGTATCATGGCAACCATGATCAAATGGATTTTTGCCTTTACCTTATTGTGCAGCCCCGCTTTTGCCCAGAGTTCCAATGTGGGTGCTGCTCCTTCTGCAGAACTGAACGATGAAATGATCCAGAAGTACCTGGATGGCCTGCAGAAAGAGACATTGAAAGACTTTGCCCTGACCCTGGAGCCCAGTGACTGGTGTGCCTACATCCAGCAAAAGGATTTCGACTTGAACCTTGGAAGGCCTCACCACAAACAAATGCTGCAGTACACTTCTGCCCTGAGCGCCAACGAACTGGTAGAGCAGCTGTCCAGCAAAACGGCTTACCGGAAATTCAGCTCCGAGGCCAAACTGATCCGCCCGGTGATCAATGGTGAAGAGAAAGCAGTTGCAGAGATCTACAAGCGCTCCATCACCCCCCTCTTCTACCTGGACGCCAACGGACGGGTGGATGTGTCGAAAGTGGCTGTGGTGGCTTACCTGATGGACAAGAAGGACGACTACACCCGGCCCAAAGACCAGGCCCGCACCACACTTTGTTTCATTGTGTCGCCCCTCTGATCCACCTGGACCCGGATATGCTTGACGCATCATGCATACCCCCGTATGATGTGAGCATCAATCGGCCAAGTGCCGATTTTTTTATTGTCCTATTCGGGTCCGTGCTCATCCTTGCAACCGCCCAGATAAAGAACAGCACGACAAACTTCCCTGGGTTCACGCTGGCTTATATTTGTGAAATAAATATCGCTAAAGGTCAGCGCCTGGAGTGTCTTTCTCCAGGCGCGTGCCTCACCCTCAGTGCTGCCAGTGGGCTGCACATCGGCCTTGACCTCACTTCAAAATCCGCAAAACAAAAAGGAAAGGGGCCCGCTGTTCGGCACTGAAAATTACTGCATGTCCGGCCATCAGCTGGTAAGCTGCCTTCATGCGTGTGGAAGCGTTTGGAATGCCTCTGAGGGTGATGTTTCATGACCTGAGGGACTACCTGGAGGTGGTCACAGACTTCGCCAGTGCTTCTGCCCTGGTGGATGCCCATGACATTGCAGAACCGATCAGGATTGGGGACCACACCTGCACCATTGAGTACCTGCAGGTGCTGGGGGTGTATCCGTCCACGGACCTGCACCTGCTCCGCCTGCTTCTTGAACCCACTGGAGATTGAGCCCGTGGCCTGCAGAAACCCGGATGGATAAAAGCCGATTGTTATCGACGCAAGCTCAGTGAGATTCCAGGGCTTCAGGAGGTATCAAACCCTCTGGAGAGAAATGGAGGGGCCTTCCTGAGCCTCTCAGTGAGCAGACTGATTCACCGTTCAAGATGTGCTTCTTCCCTGCCCCACTGCAGGTGTAGCAGGCATCTGATCTGTCTGACTTTCTGACCTTGTCAGAAGGGAGAACCCAGAAAGGGCATTTCATCTGTCTCCCTGGTCTCACTTTGGATGAGTTTCAGCTTCCCAGGCTGACTGTCTCCTCCACTTGCAGAGCACACGATTCATGCGTCACTATCTGTCGCGGTGTCATGGGAAAATGTTCGCAGAGCACTCAGGGATTCTCCCTACACACCAGACACAGGAACCTCCGAACACATCCCTTAAAATGGATCAAATCACACGATCACGTCAGGAGTTACATCAAGATGCCACCACGCAAAAAACAACAGACCAGCACAACAGACCTTGATTTCCGCGCCGTCCTCTGGCAGTCTGCAGACAAACTCAGGAACAACATGGACGCCGCCGAATACAAGCATGTGGTTCTGGGGCTGATCTTCCTGAAATACGTGTCAGATGCCTTTGAAGAACACCACAACCTGCTTGTCGAGAAGCAAAGCGAAGGATACGACCCCGAAGACCGCGACGAGTACACCTCCGAGGGTGTGTTCTGGGTTCCTGCAGAGGCCCGCTGGAGCCACTTGCAAGCCAACGCCAAAAACCCCAACATCGGGACCATCATTGATGACGCAATGGATCTGATCGAGAAGGAAAACGCACGCCTCAAAGGGGTTCTGCCCAAGATCTTTGCCAGACCAGACCTCGACAAAACCCGCCTGGGTGAACTGGTGGACCTGATCGGGACCATCGGACTGGGAGACAAAGAATCCCGCAAACAAGACATTCTGGGGCGGGTGTACGAATACTTCCTCAGCAAATTTGCCAGTGCAGAAGGAAGACTGGGAGGGGAATTCTTCACCCCTCAACCCATCGTGCGCCTGCTGGTGAACATGCTCGCTCCTTACAGAGGCCGCGTGTACGACCCTGCCTGCGGATCAGGGGGAATGTTCGTGCAGTCGGAGAAGTTCGTGGAAGAGCACGGAGGAAGGCTCGGGGACATCTCGGTGTACGGACAGGAGAGCAATCCCACCACCTGGAGGCTGGCCCAGATGAATCTTGCCATCCGGGGCATCGAAGGGAACCTCGGGCAGAGGGCCGCAGACACCTTCCACAGCGACCTCCACCCAGACCTGAAAGCCGACTACATCCTTGCTAACCCCCCCTTCAACATCAGCGACTGGGGGGGAGAAAAACTGAAAGACGACGTGCGCTGGAAGTACGGCACTCCCCCAGCCGGGAACGCCAACTACGCATGGATTCAACACATGATCCACCACCTCGCCCCCACAGGAACCGCAGGTTTCGTGCTGGCCAACGGCAGCATGAGCAGCAACCAGAGCGGAGAAGGCGACATCCGCAAGAATCTGATTGAAGCGGACCTGGTGGAGTGCATTGTGGCCCTTCCCGGACAGCTGTTCTTCACCACGCAGATTCCGGTGTGCCTGTGGTTCGTGACCCGAAACAAGAAACGCAAAGGGGAAACCCTGTTCATTGACGCCCGGAAGCTTGGGGAGATGGAAACCCGAGTGCTCCGCGTCCTGACCGATGGGGACATCAAGCGGATCAGTGACACGTACCACGCCTGGAAAGGGATCACCCCACACGGGGAAACTGCTCCAGAGCCGTATCAGGATGTGCCGGGATTCTGCAAGAGTGCAAACCTGACAGAGATTCAGGGGCATGGGTACGTGCTGACGCCCGGACGGTATGTGGGCGCAGAAGAAGTGGAAGACGATGATGAACCCTTCGAGGACAAAATGCGCCACCTGACCGCGCAACTGAAAGCCCAGTTTGAGGAAAGCGCACAACTGGAGCAGGTCATTAGAGAGAACTTAAAGGGGCTCGGGTATGGGTTCTGAGTGGAAAGAGTATCTTTTAGAAGAAATTTGTGATGAATTAACCGTTGGATATGTAGGTTCAATGGCAAGCGAGTATATTAGCAATGGAGTCACTTTCCTAAGATCGCAGAATGTCATACCATTCAACTTAGATTACAGTGATGTGAAATATATTTCTGCAGAGTTTAACAGCAAAATCAAAAAATCACAACTTAACCCGGGAGATGTTGTAATTGTACGAACCGGAAAACCAGGAGCATGTGCTGTTATACCAGACAACGCGCCTCCCATGAATTGTTCTGATTTGGTTATAATTCGCACAGGCAAAGAGCTTTTACCCGACTATTTGATGTACTATATCAATACCATAGCCTCACATCACATCAATGCTCATCTTGTTGGAGCAGTTCAACAACATTTTAACGTAGGCTCAGCAAAGAAAATAAAAATACCATTACCTCCTTTGCAGGAGCAGTCTAAAATCGTTAGCATACTTAAAACAATTGACGACAAAATACGTCTGAACACCCAGATGAACCATACCCTTGAAGCCATGGCCCGAGCCCTCTTCAAATCCTGGTTCGTGGACTTCGATCCCGTCAAAGCCAACGCCGAAGGCCGCAGGATGGAAGGCATCCTGCCAGAGGTTCAGGCCCTGTTTCCCAGTGAATTTGAGGACTCACCGCTCGGACTAGTGCCTCTGGGTTGGGAGATCTCAACCCTTGCTTCTCTAGGTAAGATCTCCAAGGAGGGAATGAAGCCTGAGAATTTCCAAGACCAAATGGTCCACCACTACAGCATTCCAGCATTTGACTCACAGAAAATGCCAGTTCTAGAGAATGGCTCTGGAATCAAAAGCAATAAATTCCTAGTAAAAGAAAACTCAATTCTGGTATCAAAATTAAATCCCGAGACTCCAAGAGTTTGGCTCACCAAAATAAACTATCAGCATATTTCCCTGGCATCCACAGAATTCATAGTTTTACTTTCAGATCATTCAGATCAAAGAATGTTTTTATATCAGTATCTGTGCTCAGACATTTTTACCCAAAGTTTTGCTTCAAAGGTCACTGGCACATCAAAGAGTCATCAACGAGCAAATCCCAATGATTTATTGGCTACAGAATTCATCAAGCCAAGTCCAGAGATAGTAAGTGCATTCGCCACTGCTGTGTCTTCCATCCATGAGAAGGTCCAAATCAATCGCATAGAGATTGAGGTTCTAGCCAAAACCAGAGACAGCCTGCTGCCCAAGCTTCTCTCTGGAGAACTGGATGTGTCCCAGTTGTCTAATCTCGTTTCCACAGATTGATCCCAGGTCCACACCTCTTTTGCGCCCAGAAAGGAATGTTTGCTCATGACTTTGGCCACCCTTGGAAGACTGAAGAAAGTAGAACTCAGAACCGTCTGGGAAAGAGAAGACACAGGTTTTACCATGTGGCTTTCCAGACCGGAGAACCTGGAACTGCTCAGCCAGACACTGGATCTGGACTTGCAGTATGAAGCGCATGAGCAGAATGTCGGGCCTTACCGTGCAGACATCGTGTGCACAGATGACGATGGAAACAAGGTCCTGATTGAGAACCAGTTGGAAGTCACGGACCACACCCATTTGGGGCAGCTTTTGACTTATGCAGGGACCCTGAACACCGTCACCATCATCTGGATTGCTGCGCGTTTCACGGATGAGCACAGGGCCGCTCTGGACTGGCTGAACAACAACACGGGGCCGAACATCAACTTCTTTGGTCTGGAAATTGAGGTGTGGCAAATCGGGAATTCTGCCCCTGCGCCAAAGTTCAATGTGGTGTCTCAGCCGAACAATTGGACCAAGCGCATGGTGGGTTCTCGGGGAAGCGAGATCACCGCCACCAAGCAGCTTCAGTTTGATTACTGGACGGCCATGAGGGAACATTTCTTGCAGCAGAATGCTGTTTTGCGTCCCCAGAAGCCCTTGCCTCAGCACTGGATGAATTTCGCTGCTGGGCGCTCCCACTTCCATTACTTCGCTTACGCCAACATTCGGGACAAGTGCATTGGTCTGGGTCTGGTGATCAGTGGCCCGGACCGCTGGGCGCACTACTATCAATTGCTCAGCCAGAAAGAAGCCATCGAGGCAGAAGCACAAATGCAGTTTGAGTGGCGTGCTCTGGAAACCAAGAAGGAAAGTCAGGTTCTGCTGGAACACCCTTCTTTCAATCCAGCGGACCAGGGCAGCTGGGCTGCGCAGCATCAATGGCTGATGGGCACTGCGGCTTTGTTCCAGCGCATTTTTTCTGAGCGCATCCGTCAGCTGAGGGCCGCAGACTGGGCCGGGAATGCCAGTGAAGTGCTGAGTGAAGCCCCAGCGGAAGTTTGAATTCAAAGGAGACTGACATGTCCATCAATGAATCCATCGTTGAACTTGCAGCCATCGAGTGGTTTGAAGCCCTCGGGTACACCTTCGTGCCTGGAGAGACCATCAGCCCGGACAGCGCACACCCTGAGCGTCCCAGTTACGGCACGGTCATTCTGGAGGGGCGTGTGAAGGCTGCCCTGCAGCGCCTCAATCCGCAGCTTCCAGACATCACTTTGACCGAGGCGTACAACAAGCTGGTTCGTGCCCAGTCGCAGGACACCGTCACCAACAACCGGGAGTTTCACCGACATCTGATCGAGGGGATTCCGGTCACGTACCGGGATGATGCAGGCCAGACCAGAGGGGCACAGGCACAAATTGTGGACTGGGAGAACATTGAGGATGCGGACCTGCTGGTGGTGAACCAGTTCACGGTGATTGAGAAGAAACACAACCGCAGGCCAGATCTGGTGGTGTTCCTCAATGGTCTGCCCATCTCGGTGATTGAACTCAAGAACGCCGTGAACGAGGACACCACCATTGATGAGGCGTACAACCAACTGCAAACCTACAAGAAGGACATCCCCTCGCTCTTTCACTTCAATGAGCTGCTGATCATCTCGGACGGTCTGGATGCCCGGGTGGGCAGCCTCACAGCGGACCGGGAACGTTTCATGCCCTGGCGGACCATTGCAGGGGAAGACCTGGCCCCCAAGAGCCTTCCCAGACTCCAGGTGGTGATCGAGGGACTGTTCCACAGGGAGCGCCTGCTGGACTTCCTGAGGTACTTCATTGTCTTTGAGGATGAGGCTGCTCAGGTGAATGGCGTGCAGGTCATCAGGACCGTGAAGAAGCTGGCCGGGTACCACCAGTTCCACGCGGTCCGCACGGCAGTACAGAGTGTGGTGAATGCCAGCCAGAACGATGGTCGCGGTGGGGTGGTGTGGCACACGCAAGGCTCCGGGAAAAGCCTCACCATGGTCTTCTTTGCCGGGAAGGTCATTCAACACCCGGCTTTGCAGAACCCTACACTGGTGGTCCTCACAGACCGCAATGACCTGGACGATCAGCTGTATGGAACCTTCGCACGCTGTCAGGACAACATCCGCCAGAGCCCCCAGAAGGCCGAGAACCGCGCACAACTGAGGAGCCTTCTGTCGGTGGCTTCGGGAGGGGTGGTCTTCACCACCATCCAGAAGTTCTCACCTGAGAACAAGGGGGATGAGTACCCCCTGCTGACCGACCGCCGAAACATCATCGTGATGGCCGACGAGGCCCACCGCAGCCAGTACGGCTTTGAGGGCCGGGTGTCCACCACAGACACTGAAGCCGTGATCGAGTACGGTTACGCCAAACACATGCGGGATGGCATTCCCAATGCGACTTTCCTGGGCTTCACGGGAACCCCCGTGGACGCCAATGACCGCAGCACAAGGGCCGTGTTCGGGGATTACATCAGCATTTACGACATCGAGCGGGCCGTGGACGATGGGGCCACTGTGCCCATCTACTACGAAAGCCGCCTGGCCAAACTTCACCTGGAAGACACCGTGGTGGATCAGGTGGATGAGGAAGTGGAAACCATCACCGGGGACATCGACGACCAGCAAGCCCTGAAGGCCAAGCGCAAGTGGGCTCAACTGGAAGCCATGGCAGGCACACCCGAGCGTTTGCGTCTGGTGGCCCTGGATCTGGTGAACCACTACGAGGAGCGCTGCCAGACCCTCACAGGCAAGGCCATGATCGTGTGCATGTCCCGCAGGATCGCCGTGGACCTCTACAACGAGATCATCAAGCTGCGCCCCGAGTGGGACAGTGAAGACGACGAGCAGGGCATGCTCAAGGTGATCATGACGGGCTCTGCCGCTGACCCCGAGGCTTTCCGTCCGCACGTCAGGAACAAGCAGCGCAAAGAGCGTCTGGCCAACCGCTTCAGGGACGCCAAAGACCCCCTGAAACTGGTGATTGTGCGTGACATGTGGCTCACAGGCTTTGATGTGCCTTCCCTCCACACCATGTACATCGACAAACCCATGCGCGGTTACGGACTGATGCAGGCCATCGCCCGGGTGAACCGGGTGTTCAAGGACAAACCCGGTGGCCTGATCGTGGATTACATCGGCATTGCCACCCAGCTTCGGGAAGCCATGATCGAATACACCCAGTCTGGAGGCAAAGGAAACACCAGCGACGATCTCTCCGAAGCCGTGGAAGCCCTCAAGAAGTACCTGGAGATCTGCCAGGATTACTTCTTCGGTTTCGATTACAGCAAGTTTGTGGATGGGAAGCCCTCAGAGCGCCTCACGGTGCTCCCTGCTGCTCAGGAATTCCTGCTGGAGAAAGACCGCCTCGCCACCGAAGAAGAGGCCAGACACAACCCGGAACTCAAGAAATTCCGCAGTCCCAGAAAACGCTTCATTGATGCCGTGGTGGGCCTCAGCCGGGCCTTTGCCCTGTGCGGCACAGACGAGTACGCCAGGAGTGTGGTGGTGGAAGTGGCCTTCTTCCAGGCCATCAAGGTGGCCCTACAGAAACAACTGGACGCTGAGCGGGAAGACCAGGGCAAGAAAACCACCACAGAAGTGGACCACGCCATTCAGCAGCTGGTTTCCAAGGCCATCATCGCGGATGAAGTGATTGATGTCTTCAAAGCTGCAGGCCTCAAAAAACCCAACATTGGGGTCCTCAGCGATGAATTCCTGGATGAGATCAAAGGGATGCCTTACAAGAACCTCGCCATCGAAACCCTGCGCAAACTCCTGGAAGGGGAAATCCGCAGCCGCTCCAGAACCAACGTCGTGCAGTCCCGGCAGTTCTCGGAGATGCTCAAGAACGCCCTCAGCAGTTACCACAACCGGGGCCTGCAAACCGCAGAGATCCTGCAAGAACTCCTCGACATGGCAAAAGAGTTCCGCGAGTCCGTGAACCGTGGAGAACAACTTGGCCTTACTGAGGATGAACTGGCCTTCTATGACGCTCTGGGCGTAAATGACAGCGCAGTGAAGATCATGGGGGATGGGCAGCTCAAAGAAATTGCGCAGGACATCGTAAAGCAGATCCGCCAGAACATCACCATCGACTGGACGGTCAAGGAGATGGTCCGGGCCCGAATGCGAACTCTGGTCAGGCGTACCCTCAGGAAGTACGGATACCCACCAGACAAGCAGGATGGGGCCATCACTGCGATTCTGGAGCAAGCAGAGCGGGTTGCTGCCCAGTGGGTTTGAAGGAGCCCTTGTGCTGGCCTGTGTGGCTCACAGCCTGGATCACCGCTGTGGTTTGGGTGGCCTGCAGGGTTCCTGTCTTCTGCCGCCTCACACCTCTGAATCCGTCTACCTGTGCGGGTTCCATCGTGACTCCACTGTCTTATCCCTGTCACATCCTGTCGCCTGCGGGTGTGATCCTGGTTTCAGGAGAAAGAGCATGAACCAAGAACCGTGGATCATCACCGAAATCATTGATGGTCCCAGAGCCCGCACGATTGAGAAAGCCGATGAAAGCTTGCTGGTGTACTGGGAGGTGGAATTTTACTGTGAGCGAGGCGGAAAGCGGGAGGCCACAGCAAGGTGGTCCTCAGATCCGGCCGCACTGAAGCGTTACGTGGTGGGGGCAGAACTGAAGGACCTGGATGAGGATGAAACTTACGGGCTGGATTCTGGTGTTTGACCCCCAGGAGAACCCTGATCGTCCTGTGGGCATCATGCTGAGGGCTGCACAGCAGCCTTACTGTGTGGTTTCAAACATCGTACTTGGCGCACACCAGTTCAAAGGCTTCCCGGTAGAGTTCCTGCAATGTTTTGCGGCTTTTGATCTTGGCAAGGGCAAGCCGGTCATGCAGGGCCTGGGGGATGTCTTTGGCGTAGATGGCTTTCATGTCTTCGGTGCTGGTTTCGGCGGTGGCCTGGGTGCTGCTTTTTCTTCTGGGCATACATCCTCCTGAATCCTGTCCAGGGCAGGACTTTTCACACTCATTGTATAATTATATTAATATATATTTATATAGAATGCAAGGCCTCTGAAAGTTTGCTACAATTTCCGGTAATCCTTGACTGGATTCAGACGACGCAGCGTGTCCGCAACTTGCTGCCCGTCCGGGAAAGCCCTCCATCTGGGGGGTTTTCTTTTGCCTTGATGCGAACTTTCCCACTTCCCTGAACCAAAACCTGCGGCCCCGCACGGGGCCGCAGGTCGAATTTTTCAGGCATAACTGGTGGTTTGCTTTGGCTGGCCGTCCCACTTCCGGCAACTGCCGTGTTCCACCACCAGACGCACTTCGCCGTTCCACAGGTAGGGCTTTTTCACCCGTGCCTCTCCGGTGAAGTGGTTCAGCAGGGGCAAGACTTCTGCGGTCATGCTGCCGTGTTTGACTTCCTGCTGGTCAATGGGCCGCACCCACACCCGGCGGCGGGTGACTTTGACCACCTGAACAAAATCCACGTTCGTCTGGTCGTACCCCCAGCGCTGCATGAAAATGTCGTTCTCCTGGATCTGGGCGTGGGCGTCGGCTAGGGTCTGGTATTTCATGGTTTCTGCTCCTTGACTGGATTTGCAGGGGGTCCGCTCCCCTGCACAAGAATATATTAATATATATTTATATACTTGTCAAGAGAAAATCCATCCCACAGAAGAAAACCCCGCATTTCTGCGGGGTCAAATCTCAGAAAGGAAGGTCATCTAAAGGCCACTCCTCACCCGGCATCATGGGTCTGTGTCCTGACTTGTAAATCACATTGTCCTCCTTGTGGGGGTGGTACACCGATTCAAGCTGACCCTCAGAGATCAGCCGTTGCAGTTCGGCATGGGCAGTGTCCACCGACACGGTGCAGTCCTCGGCCACAGTCTCCACCAGCAGTTTCTCAGTCATGTTGGGTCCGTACAGGTCAAGGGTGTCCAGAAAAGAAGCTGTGGGGTTGGGGGTTTCATTGATGTTGTCCATGTCTGCTCCTGGCTGCGGCCTGGGCCGCCTGATTTCATTTGCATCACCGGATCTGAAAGGGGTAGGCCCCTTGCGGGGCCTCTGCCTCACTCCTCGGTGTCTTCGACTCGGGTCAGTTTGCCGTCTGCGCTCACACGCTCGGTGATCCACATGAATTTCTTGCTGGGGTGGTTGTCGAGTTTCAGCTTGTAAACGATGGTGCCCTGAATGGTGGTCTGCACTGGGCCTTCTTCGGCTTCCAGATCGTTCTGGTAGAAGCGCACCACACGGGCCACAGTCTGCACTGCGTCCTGGGGGTCATTCAGGCTGCTGGTGTACAGGCGCTCATTCTCCACTGCTCCGGTTTCAGCGTTGCAACGCTCGGCGTTCACAAAGCACTGGAAGCGCTTGCCATCGAGGGCGAAGGGGATGATGTGTCCGAAAGTTTCAGGGTTTTGCATGTTCTGTCTCCTTGACTGAGATTTCAGGCGGGGTCCGCATCCCGTCTGTAAGAATATATTAATATATATTTATATATTTGTCAAGCCTGTAACGGTGTTCCACAAAAGAAAAACCCCGCATTTCTGCGGGGCAAAAAGGGCTTAAAATTCACTGTGAGGTCTTCAGCACCGTCAACACCAGACCTGCAAGGGCCAGCAACAGCAGGCTCATGTCCTCCCAATTGACGGTCTTGAGAAACCGCACCAGTGGGGTGAGCCGTACCGTGTGCATGGTCTCATGGAACCAGACGTAATACTCAAGCTCCTCCTGGTCATGCATCACCACATCCCCGGCCCTCAGGGGCACTTCGATTTCAAGGTGAATGCCCCTGTAAAGCAGTTCCAGTTCTTCACGGGAAAAGGTGTAAGGCTGGAAGGACTGGGCCACCATGTAAATCTCATTCACCCACTGGCACTCAAAGTGGTTGTACATGGTGTAGATGGGGGTCAGCACAATGATGCCATCGTCCAGTGAGGCAATGCAGGGAAACGCCTTGTCGTAGCGTCTGCTGGGCATGTCCTGAACGATGGTCCGGGGGGTGTGGGCTTGCTGAAGGTAAATCATGTCTGTCTCCTTGACTGAGGATTCAGGTGAGGTCCGCATCTCACCTGTAAGAATATATTAATATATATTTATATATTCGTCAAGGTTTTTGCTGTCCACAAAAGGAAAAACCCCTGCTTTTGCAGGGGCCATCAAAGGGCTTCACTTGCTGTTGAGCATCACCACAAAAAGCAGGAACACGGCCCACCACACATCTCCAAGTGTGTACTGCCATACGTGGGTGAATGTCACTGGCTGGCTGGTGAGCAGCATCAAAGACAGGTGAACCAATCCAGCAAACAAACTGAGGCAGATGGACAGCAGCAGCAGGATCACACAGGCTTTCTGGAGGGTGTTGAGCTTCTGGTAACGGGCTTTGAGGGTGTTCATGTCCTGTTCTCCTTTCAGGGGTGGACCTGGCATGTACCAGGTCCTGGGCTGCTTCAAGCTGCATTCCTTTCGGACGTGATTTCCTTGATGAACAGCACCTCAAACCCGGCGCTCTCCAGAGAAACCCGCAAAGCCTTTTCACTGCTGGCGTGGGTTTCATACACGTTGCTGTAACCCCGGTACTGGCCTGTGCCCTTCACTGAAACGAGAAACTTGGGATCTTCGGTCATGCTCTTTCTCCTTGACTGAATTTGCAGGTGGGGTCCGCTCCCCCCTACAAGAATATATTAATATATATTTATATATTTTTCAAGCCACAAAAGCTGATCCAGACAACGAAAAATCATTGTTTACACCAAGTCCAAACAGACAATTTTACCCCACAAACCATATACAAATATATAAATATATACTATAATAAGGGTGTCCTCGGGGACGGGTTGATTGACAGTCAGGTGAAAGCAGCAGGTAGGGACCAAGAAAAACCCCGCTGGGGTTGCGTCCCAACGGGGTTTTGATTGTTCCTCCTCGAAAGGAGGTGAGAGCATGAAAAAACGCTCGTTCCGCACAAACAAGCGTACCACAAAGGCAGAACCCAAGACCAGCACCCTGGTCACAGTTGCAACGGTCCTCGGGATCGTTGTCAGCCTTCTGACCATTGTGAGCAAACTTGTTGAGCTGATTGCCCTGCTGACCAAGTAACCTGATTGTCACAACCCCTCCGGGGGCTCTTTACACTGCCCCTCCAGGCCGGGAAACGCCGCATGTTTCCCCGAGTCTCCAGGCCAAACGACGCATGTTCCCCTCAGCCTGACGCCCCATCTCAGACACCCATCACCCTGGGCTGAATCTCTCGAAAAAAAAGGTGCCAACATTTTTTTCGAGAGAGATGCCTGCTGCAAGCACATCTTTCCACTTCCCCTCCACCCTGGGTTGTGAAGGGGGCTGGGTCTTAATCGTTCTTTTCATGGGGCTTTGCCCCATGGAAAAACGATTCAGGCACAGGCGAAGCGTCACCCCCTTCACGACAAACCACCACCACAGGGGCCGCTTTTCCTGCAGCTCCGCTCCCCGTTCAGGGGACGCCCGGTTGCACCGGGCGAGGAGCGTCCCTGGGCCTTCCCCGGGCCTGACCCCGCAGACCTTCCGCTTTCTGCCTTTGCGCTGGCTCTGGCCCTGCAGAAACCCTGAGATCCCACCACCTTTCTGGCTCAAAGGTGGTCCCACCATTCCTGCAGCAGGCAGTGGCCCTGGCCCAACACCAGTTGCTGTCAGCACCCTGGGCGGACAGGCCCGAACGCGGCAGCGGGTTCTTTTCGGCTGGAAGGGGAAAGCAGGGCTGATCAGCGACCAGAGGAAGCTGATCGTTCAGCCCTGCGGTGCTGCAAAGCAGCATTCTCCTGGAGGCCGGGGCTTCGCCCAAATGGATCTTTTGACCTTTCTGGAAAAACCTCTCCAGATCCGCAAACAAGAAAAGCACCTCTGTCCATGCCCTGGGGTGAGGCCGGTCCTGGCTGTGCTTGACTCGGTTCAATCAAATCATTTTTGTAACGTTTCTGTGAGACTTACACTTTCCCCAAAATGTAACATCCTCTACACTAAACCCATGAAGAAACGAGCGCTGCTGGTATTGTTTATGGTATTGGGAACTGCTTTAGCCCGGCCCTGCAACATGTGTGTGGTGGTAATTCAGGAACCTTCCACCTGCACCAAAGCGTGTAAACAGTGACCTCTCAGCAAGAATCAACACCCCGGTACTTCCGGGGTGTTCTTTTCACTGGTCGTCTTGCACTTCCAGCAGCTGCTTGGCTGCTCGCCTCAATTCTTCGTCCTCTCCCACCCTGGCGTAATGCTCCAGGGCGTCCAGCACCAGCCGGGTGTTTGGAACGTCCAGAATGGCGAACAGCACGTACAGGTTGATCTGGAAAGCATCAGAATACAGGCTCAAAAGCAGTTGCTTCATCAGGGCACTGGCATGCAAATCCGGGTTGCTGAGGACAAACCGGGCAATCTGTTCATACACTCCCATCACTTGCCTCCTGCCTCCCTCCATCTTCACACAGCCAGCGCAAGATGTATGCGTCATCCCAGTCCAGCTGCACGCTATCGGTGACTTCGGCCTCTCCGGATTCATCGTCTGTCACCTCGATGCCCAGGGACCACCAGGGCAACTCTTCATTTGTGAGCTGCATTTCCTGCATCCGTGCCCTGGCCAGTGCAAGGCTGGCCTTTCCCGTGGGCTGGTCCACGTCTTCCAGAATGCCTCTGGAGGGGCACCACAGCACGTACCGGCTGCTGACCATCACCTCACCCCCCAGGCTTTTCTGGCGGGTTTACGGAACGCTGAACGCACGCTGGCCTGGAAGTGGCTGGCCGTGTAGGGTTCAACCACATTTTTGGTGTTGACCACTGGCAACGAGGCAATCCAGCGGTCAGCCACTTCCAGGGTTTCTTCCAGGGTGTATCCGGCGTCTCGCATCTGGGTGGCCAGGTAAAAGCCGCTGTCGTTGCGGCCTGCACCTTGCATGATCCTGCGGTGGGCCCAGATGAACAGCACATCCACTGGAACGTTCCTGTCGGCGGTGGTGCTGCGGGTCACTGCTGCAGGAGCCTGGGTCTGCAGGGAGGGAGCGGACAGCAAACCCAGAACTTCCCGCAAGGTCCTGGGCAACACCTCCAGGGGTTCTGGCGTGAGGGACCGGAGCAGTTGGTAAGGGCCGTCTTCGGTGCGGGTGGGGGGCAGCATGGCAAGGCCACCATCTGCACGGATGTCCAGGCCCGGGTAGTCCCTGAGTTGCTGGTGGGTTTTGGAGTTCAGGGTGGCCACTTGCCAACCGGGGTGCTGGACGTACACATGGAAGCCTCCGGACGGGGTTTTCACATGGGGACGCAGTTGCAGTTGCTCCAGCAGCAGCTGGCCGTCTGTGCCGTCGAAGTCCAGCACAATCACCCGACTGAAAGCTCCGGTCACCAGGGCGAGGCCCCGGGCATTGCATTGAACAAACCAGGTCTGGAGTTCTGCAGGGGTGGGGCGTCTGGAAGTGAAGTCACTCCAGTTGCCGCGTTTCTTTGGCTGGCCGTTTACCAGCACTTCCCGGTAGTGGCCGCTGGCGGTCAGGGCCCCGTAGTGGGGTTGTTTCTTGTAAACGCCATAAACGCCTGTGGGAATGACAGAAAATCCTTGCTGCACGTATTTGGTTGCTGCTTCGAGCATGGGGTTCATGTGGCCTCCCAGATGTCTTATTATAACATTTAAATGCTATGATGTCAAAAGGTTTTATGATGTCCAGGACCACAAAAACCCCATCTATAGTATCAAACTTTCACAGTTTAGTGTACCAAACTTTCACACTTCAATCACCTGCAAGCCTTCAGGGGTAAGGGTCAGGTGCTCCAGCACCTGCGGTGGCCCTGGCTGGCCTGTTGGCCTCTGGTAATGCACCAAACCCCGTAACATCAGGCCCTGGGCCTCCAGCATCCTGGAAAAGAGGGCTCGGTTCAGGCGCAACACGTCTTCAACCGTCCGGTGGGCATACCCGTGGTCAAAAACGAAACTGGAATACACGCAATAAAGCTTCTCAAAGCCTGCATCCCCGGTGTCTTCGGTGTGATACCTGCACACTTCCACCTCACAGGTGTAGCGGATCTGCTGCAGGGCCACGCCTGCAGGTCTTGTGGGTTCAGTTTTCATGGTGACCTCCTGGTGAATGTGCTGAGGGTGTCCCGCCCTCAGCAACACAATTATAACATTTAAATGCTAAATTCAGGTCAGAATTTCAGCTTCACGGAAAGAAAAAAGACCCCTTCGGGTCCATTCCATCATTGCATGAATCATCACCATTCAGCAGGATCGTGCTCGTACTCCACCTCAACATCTCCACCAAACACAGCTGGACCGTAACGGCGTGGAGGATCTTCCTCTGGGTCCGGCTCTGGCCCCAGGTCCTCTTCTCCGTATTCGCCTTGCTGGGCTTCAGGGTCATCCAGCACCGAATCCCAGTTCATCCGCAAGAAACCTTCCTGCAGGCCCTGGTTCAGCTCATCCATGGGTGACCTCCTCCGGGTAGATGCCGAGGTCCAGGGGCGTGATGCACAGGCAGTTGTAGGGTGCGCTGCAGCAGCAGCGCAAGACCCTGGGGGTGTCCTGAGAGGGTTCTGCAAAGGCGTATTCGTCGGTGGGTTCGGTGCCAGCAGGGATCTGCCGGGCCACTTCTGCCACGGCTGCGGCCAGCGGCTGCAAGTCAAATTCCCGCACGAGGCTTTCAGCGGTCAGCATGGCCAGCTGGGCTTCGGGCCACTCCTGGCGTTCCAGGTGGTGCCTGGCAGCCTGGATCAGCAGGTCTGTGTAAATGTGGGGCTGGTAAAAATTCGGGGTGTCCATGTTCTTCTCCTGGTGGTGGTTTCCTGGTGGATGTCCCGTCCACCAGATGTTAATATTTTAACATTTAAATGCTAGATTGTAAAACCAATTCTTCGTTTGAAACAATAAAAAAGCCCGATTTCTCGGGCTTCGTTCACTGTGTTTTCACTCAAAGAGTTCCAGGATGCGCTCTTTGGTCTTCTGGGTGAGGCGGCTCTGGCGGAAGATTTCGCGGACCATCTCCACAGTGTCCTCTGCTTTGCCTTCCAGGTGG
The DNA here is from genome assembly GCF_007990775.1 of Deinococcus cellulosilyticus NBRC 106333 = KACC 11606. Taxonomy (NCBI): domain Bacteria; kingdom Thermotogati; phylum Deinococcota; class Deinococci; order Deinococcales; family Deinococcaceae; genus Deinococcus; species Deinococcus cellulosilyticus. The sequence continues at coordinate 19,600 of NZ_BJXB01000039.1, forward strand.
CGCTTGAGGGCGCTGGTGAGGTCCAGACCGTACACCGGAGAACCTTTGGGGTTCAAAAAGTCACCCTGCACGTTGTGAATGGCGAAAACATGGGCCAACTCGGTGAGGTGCTGCTCAATCTGGGAGAATTTTTCTGCGGCCACTTTCTTGCCCTGGAGGTCTGCGCGGGTGAAGTTCAGCAGGCCAATCTGACCGTCTTTTTTGGCAATCTTGGCGTAGTAGTCGCGCACGTAACGCAGGCCGTCATAGAGGCTTTCTTCGTATTTGGCGAGGGTTTCTCCGAGTTCGATAAAGTTCACGATGGTTTCCATGTTTTCAGCTCCTGGTGGGGAAATTTGTCTGAGGATGTCCCGTCCTCAGACTGACTTAATTGTAGCATTTAAATGTTATATTGTCAAGCAATATTTTTTGTTCCACACGAATAAAATCTTAAAAACCACAAAACCAAAGCCCTCTCGGGGCGTTTTTTCAGCGGGGAATCCACCAAAGTTCTTTTTCGAACAAGATGACAATGAAGGTGCTGGTGCCATCTCCATTCCACTCCCGCACAACTCCATGCGTAGGCTGGGGCACTCCAATCATGCCAGGCCCCTGGCGTCGTTGTTCATCCCTGTACCAGTTTTCTGCACCATAACGGTTCCCTGGGAAGCGTTTGACCTCGGTGTACTGCTTGTTTTTGATGGCATCTTTGTATTTTTTCCCGTGAAGGGCCATCACAAATTCCACGGTTCCTGCAGGTTTATGTTTCATGGCTTCAGCTCCTGGTGAGGATTCATCAAGGGTGTCCCATCCCCCGACTGATCTAATTTTAACATTTAAATGTTATATTATCAAGTCTATATGCCGTTCTACACAATAAAAACTGCATTCGGTAGGGAATCCCAGGAGCGAGCCGGGTCCCACATGGAGGTGCGTGGGCAGTCCTGTTGTGGCGTTCCAGGTTCCGAGTATGCTCGGACAGGGTGAGTGAGGGGGTGGTCCGAGCACCACAACCCCACCAGTCCTCTCCCCCAACTGCTTCGTCCAGGGTCCCACCCTCTCGCTCGCCGTGTTTGTGGCGGGCTCGTGGTTCTGGGTTGGTGCAACAGGGCAACCCAGATCAGTGGACAAACAGCCGCAAAGCCACTCAGTGTGATTTTTCCGAATCCACAAGCCAAGACTTGTGCTAACCTGAAAGTGCTCTCGGGGACACCTTTCCCGTTGTGGAATGGTTTTCTGGCAGGACCCTGAGAATCACCCCTCCCTTCGCCCGGAGGGGTTTTCTCTTGCCACTGCAGCAGCACACCGACAACAGACTTACTGCTTCCCGAGAAGGCCGTGGAAGCCCACTGGGGGCGTTGCGGGGGTGAAACCCCTGCTTGGGGGGTAGGCTGAGCATTGTGAAGCCCTGGCCCAGCGACCAACGGAAGCTGGGTGCAGTGAAGGGCTGAACGCTTTTCGCTCAGGCGTAGGGGGGGCACCCCCCACCTTCACCTTCTGGTGTCAGGCTGGATTGATTGCAGGAACTGAAGCCTTCACAGCCTGCTCACCCCAACAATCACCAAAAAACCAGACTCTCTTCACCCCTGACAGACAATGAGGGTTCTGTTTCGCTGGTTGATGTTCTCCTGTACATTGGTGTTGGCATGAAAAAAACACTGATCTTATCCACAATGCTGTTCTTTTCCACCCTCGCCCACGCCGCACAGACCCAGAGCATCAAAACCCAGCAAGGGGGGAACCTCAAAGTCACCTTGCAGGAATGCTACCGCCAGAATGAGTTTTTTGTGGTGTGCAACTTCAACCTGCAAAACGCAGACCGTGACCACAAAACCGTGCTGCTGGGCCTCGAAGACGCAAAAGCCAAAGATGGCCAGCAGGCACTGCAGGCCGCCGCTGTCGCTGTGGGTGGAGGAAATTACAACACCTCCCCGTATGACAACCTCAACGTGATGTTGCCCGGAGGGGTGACCCAGATGGTGCAGGTGAAATTCCAGCCCGGGGATGCGGCCACCGAACTCACCCAGGTGTCCCTGTTTAATGCGGTGTTCCCGGTGACCCCCCTGACCAGTGAGCCGTTCACCTACCCGGTGGTCAATCCCAGAGGTGAACGGCTCAATTCCCTCACTGAAGGGAACCGGGAAACGGCCGTGGTGTCGTGTTACCGCCTCCCCAGCAAAGAGGTGCACTGCCTGGTGCTGAACCGCAACCTCGGGCTGAACCCACTCGAAGTGTCCAGTTATCGGGCCACCCAGCATGCCATCACCCCGGATGGTTTTGCAGTGGTGCCCTTCAACGTTGCGGTGGGGAGCCTGAGCCGGGATTTTGGGGATTACAACAGCCGAAATGTGCCTGGCAAGGCTTACCTGGCCAGCTACCTGATGTTCAACCTGCCTGAGGACGTCACGTACCTGCCTGTCCTGCAGGCTGCAGGCATTCCGTTCCGCAACATCCCCATTGATGGTGCAGAAAGTGAGCGCCTTCTGGCCTTGCAACCCGGACAGCCCTTGCTGGACACCCGCAACGACAATTACCGTGCGGTGATCTCCGCTTGCAGCTGGGACACCGCAGAAACCGAGTGGGTGAAGTGCAAGGCCACCTTCAAAAGCGCCAACCGACAGAAACATCAATTGCTTGCCACAGGTGCGTTTGCCATCACCGATGATGGGCTGACCGCCGAGTTCTCCTTTGATGAGCCGTACCAGACGCATGAGGTTCCTGCAGACGGAACCCTCGATGTGAACGTGTGGCTGAAACCAGCCAGCAAAGACATCAAGGCCATTGCGTACCTGGAGTTTGATGGTCTGGTGTTCCGCAACGTGCCTGTGAAGTAACAAACCGGACCGTGTTCCTGCAATTCCATGATGGGGTGTGGCCTTGCCTCCATATGGGATCAGACGCCCACCAGAAACAAAATTCGCAAAGAAAAAAGGGAGGGGCAAGAATCAGGTGCCCCTCCCCTTGCTCTTCAAGTTGCAGACACGTCCGTGCTGCTTTCCTCTTTGAACACACTGGGGTACAACCCGCTCAAAAACGTTCTTGCTTTGGCATCAAGCTGGTGCTGCAGGTCACTGCGTTGCTTGCGGCTGAGCCTGCCCAGATGGTTGTGTTCGTACTCGTAACGGTCCACATCCATCATGTGGTGCTGCCAGATGGGCAGCCGGGCATTGCCCTCCTGGTCCAGCAGCCTCTGCACCTCCTCAGGGCTGATGGGCTCTGAAAGGTGTTGTGGTCCAAACCGTTCCACCAACTGCTGAATTCCAGCTTCGATTTTCTGCAGACGGGTCTGCCGGGCCTTGCTGCCCCGCTCCTGGGCTCCAATGGCACCCTCCAGCAGCTCGGCAAACACTGCTGTGCTTTCTGCGTCCAGCACCCTGCTTTCCAGGTACAGTTTGACTTCCCCGTACTTCCGGTCCAACAGGTTCTCACGGCTGTCGTCATGTTCAGGCAAGAGCTTGCGAATCATGCTGGAGGTCCAGCCTCGCTCTTTCAGGTCGTGCGTGGTCAGCATGGGTTCTCTGGGCATCGCAACCTCCTCCAGGTCAATGCCGGGTGTGCGGGAAACCGCCAAAGGTGATGTTCGAGCCCCGGAAGCGGTCTCTGTACTTCTCGGTGAACATGACCACCTTGGACTGTGCAGCAACACTGGGCTTCGTGCGGAAAGCATTGTCGTAAGCCTCAGCCAGATCCGAATCCAGTTGGATGATGGGCAGGGCAGAAGCAAAGATGTCCCCCATCAGCTGGTCCAGATCCTCGCCTCTCTCATCAAAGATCTCGTACCACATCTCGCATGCAGAATTCAGTTCCACCCGGTAAAAGAAGCGCTGGGTTTCCCCGTCGTGGTGGTGCACGATGGAAAACACCGGACTCTGGAAGCTGGGGGCTGGAAGGTCATCTCCCTTTTTTTCCACCCGAATTTTCTGGCCACACTCTGGGCACACTCCCCGGTAGATGGAATACCCGCCTCCAAAGCCGGTCATGGTGAGATCCAGGGTCACATCCCTCTGGCAACCTGGGCACAGCACCTGTTTGCCGTCCTCGCCCACATGGATGGTGTCGTCCGTAAGCTCGTCTTCCAGATCGTCATCAAGGTCATCGTCCAGCCGGAGATCTTCAGGATTTTCGTTCATGCTTGCCTCCTGTGTGGCATTATGCATAAACAGTTTGATTCTGTCCAGAACGGTGAATTTCTATTTTAGTTTGCTGTAATGGGATAAATTGATAGAATCAAAGCATGCCTGAGAATCCCTACGATGACCTCTTTGGTTTCCAGCAGGCCCTGCGATACCATGCGGTGTGGCAGCACCCTCTGGACACGGCTGGAGCTTCCGGGGTGCATCACCCTCTGCCACGCTTTGTGGCGGTGGTCAAAGACGTGGCAGAGTTCCAGCGGCTGCGGCGTCGGGCCAGGGCCATCAAGAAGGACCTGGAGGAGCTGGGAAAAATCACCCGCTGGGTGCCATCTTTTTTTGCTGAACAGTGGGTGTATGCCACGGTTAGCGAAAGCCCGGCGTACACCGCAAGGCGCATCACCAGCACAGGGCAACTGCCTTTGCGCCTGGTGGCCACTGGAGACGTGAAGCAAGAATACCAGCAGTTGCAGGAGGAATGGAAGGCGATCACTCAGGCTTTTCCTTTCTTGCAAGGTGAAGTCACGCAAGTGCCTGAGGAGGAAAAGATCCTTCTCCGGCTGGATTTCAGCACCTCCATGCCCGTCACAGCACGGCAGGACACTGGAAGCCGCTACCACCTGTACGCCCGGACGGTGCAGGGGAAACCCCGCAACCATGTGCGGGTGGGGGCCGTGGTGGTGCAGGGCCTGCAGCATGGGGTCAGGGAAGCTGCTGCCAGAAAACGGCGCTCTGATGCCAAAAAAGACCTCTTCAGGTTTGGAGGGTGGGGATTTTACCCCTGAAACTGCATTTATCCCATTACAGGATAGAAAAGACAAAAATTACCCTTCCAGAAGGCATTTTCATAACGCACAAATGGGAAAAGCCCGATTGCTCGGGCTGGGAAATCAAACTCAAACGGCAATGCGGGGATTTCCCAGCCGCCAGAAATCAGCTTTCTGTTTCCACATCGGGATTCTGGGCATAGTAGGCACTCAGGGCCTCTTCCAGGATCTTCCAGGGTGGGGTGCCCTGGTTCTGGTCAAAGTAGGATTCCACATCCCGATAGAAGCGGCTCAGAACAGGGGATTTCATGCGCAGAATGGATTCAGCGCAGTCTTCCAGCACCCGGCTCATGGGCAGATCCCGCTCATCCCCCTGTTTCTTCACCAGTTTTTTGGTGCTGGGGCTGAGGTAGATGGTCTGTCGGGTTTCCGGAGAGGCGGTCACCCGGCTCCTGGGTTTGGGTCCAGGTTTGCCCCTGGACTTCTCCTGTTGAACTTTGCTCGTGCGGTTTTTGAGCACCGACTGGTTTTTGGCGAGTTTGCTGGAGGGCTGAGGGGCATTCTGGGTTTCAGATTGCCCCTCGGCATTTTCAGGCAAAGGGTCTTTTCTGGGGTTGCGAAGGGGTTTGAGGGGTTTCACTGAAGCACCTGCAGTCGGGTCAAGACCTCTTTGTGTTCTTTGAGGCGTTTGGGGGATTGCTGGAAACTGTCGCTGATCACGGCGTTGCTCGGCACAACTCCAAGCACGGGAATTTCAGCCTCTTCCAGGGCCCGGATGGCCGCCTGGGTGGTTTCGCTTTTGGCTCCGGGCACCCGGGCCAGCAACACCCCGTAAGTGCCTTCAAATCCAGATGCCTCCAGGCTGTCCAGGGTGGGCACCAGGCGGTCCAGTTCCAGGGCGTTGGCTCCAGCAACCACAATCACATGTGTGGCTTTCCTGGCCGCTTCACCCACCGCTTTGCTGCTGTTGGGCTGGGTGTCGATGATCAGGTACTGGTGGGCTTCTGCGCGGCGACGTTCGACGGGCTTGTACACCGGGAAAGCCAGTTCTGCCCCATCTGCCCACTGGATGGCGCTCGCTTCAGGGTCGGTGTCGAGCACGGCCACATCATGACCGGCTTTGGCGAGGGTCTGGGCGAGGTGCAAGGCCGTGGTGGTTTTGCCACTTCCGCCTTTGCGGGAAACAACAGCAATCACAACTTTTTCCATGACTGGCTCCTTGGGGTCCTGGTCGTGTCCGCATACCAGGGTGTGTTCAGTGAATCATGTCCAATATAGCAGCCAAATGCCATATTTAACATTATAGCATTTAAATGCTTCGACGGTTCAGAAAAATCTTGTTTGAATCGTCAAATCTTGACCATACATCACTGGTGTTTCTGTCCATCCCGCTCAAGAACTTTGATGGTGGTGTGGTAACCGTCCTGGTCTGTGCACACTTCCAGCACCAACCTTCTGGCCCCACTCTGCCGGGCCTGGTTCCACAGGCGTCCCAGATCCTCGGCGTGCATTCCACCATACGAAACCCCTGCCTGTACGGTTTGCTGGGCATGAATGGTCTGCTGGGCCATCTGTTCAGCGTCTTTCTGGCTGTGCCCACTGGCCACCAGCATTCTGATGATTTCTTCGCGCATGCTCATCTCCCTTGTGCTTCTGATATAATCCCTGTGCTCCTGGTGGAGCACGATCCCGTTGGCTGTCCCAAACTTGCTGATGGGGTCCACCCCTGAACCTCGGTTCGGGGGTGTTTTATTGGTAGAGAAACCCCTGAGGGGGCTGGTGGGGCCTGCAGCGGATCTCGGCAACCGGGGTGCTGCGGCCACCGTGACGGCCCCGTGTGTAGCGGTAGTTCACCTGTCCATGCTGCCCGTAAGTGACGGTGGGTTTGGCTAAGAGGAGGTTCACCACGGTGTAGACCTCCTCCATGGAGGCGCTGCGCTTGGAGGTTTTCTGCTGAATTTTCATGTCTCGCTCCTGGTGGGGTCCTGCAGGAGACTGTCCCGGCCTCCTGCAGGTCTGGAAGGTTCAGATCACTTTGAGGGTGTCGGCCCTGGTGCTGGCTTTGGCGCAATGGGTGCTGCAATAATCGGCTCCGCTCGACTGGTCCTGGTACACGGCATCTCCGGTGTACAGAGGAACCCCGCAGTACTGGCAAGAGGTTTCTTCGACGTTGCGGCAGATCTCCCAGCGCTCCAGTTTCACGACTTTGTTTGGCATTGCTCTGCTCCTGGTGGTGGATTTGTCAGGGAGTGTCCCGCTCCCCGACTGAGTTTATTATAGCATTTAAATGTTAAATTAGTCAATGGTTTTAGCGTGCCACAAGTCTTTTTTTCTTTTGCGGATTTCTCCAGATTGGAGAGAGGGCAAGCCCCTACTTGAGCTTGCCCTTTAATTCAACTTGCCATCAACACATCACTGCCTGGCACCAGAAAGAGCGGAAGTGTATCAATGCTGTGGATGCCGTCCAAGAAGTAACCCAGGTCCCATGCAGGGTATTTGCTGCGGTACCCTCCACCCTTGCCCTTGATGCGCTCAAAGGTCTCACTCTTGAGCTGCACCCACCCTTCATACACAGCAAAAGGGCTGCTGAGGTGCAGGGCCTGCTGGCGGCCCTCCAGAAACACCAGCAGCTGCGGCTCCCCATGCCCATTGCGGAACACCCTGGACAGCCGCCCTGTGTGGGTGAGTGCCCAGAACTGACCGGACACCACAAAGGTGTAATACTGCCCTGGCTTCAGGGCCTGAATAATTTCAGTGAGGTCCTGGGGGCAGTTCCAGGGTCGCTTCTCAAGGGTTCGGGGGCCTTGTGGGTACACCGGGGGAAACTGAACCGGATCTTTTTTGACGGTGTAGGTGGGTTCGTCGCTTGGGCCAACCCGCACCACCTCATGCACACGGGGCTTCATCTCCGGGTCTTTTTTGGCAAGTTGCTGGGCGTGCTTGAGGGTCCGGGCGTGGGCGGTGCCCAGCACGATCCCTGCTTTGTCTTTGATTTCATAAACGCAAAGCTCAAAGGTTCTGGTGCTGTTCATTTTTCTGCTCCTGGTGAAAGAATTTCCGAAAAGTGTCCCGCTCCTCGGATGATTTATTTTAGCATTTAAATGTTATATTATCAAGCACCATTGGAGGTCCAGCAAAGAAAAAACCCCTTTCGGGGTCAAAGGTTCTGGTGCTCAGCATTTGCCGAGGCTTCATTCAGCAGTTCTCCCAGGCTTTCCCAGGGGTCACGCCGCTCCAGATCCACCCCCCATTGTTCCCGCAACTCCACCAGACAGGCCGTTTCTGGATCTGAATCGTGCTCGTCGCACACTTCAACCTGGGCATACAGGTCCATCAGTCGGCCATCTGGCAGCCGAATGACCTCCACCAACCCAAAGGCATTTCGCACAACCACAGCCCCATCCGGCACACTCACGTTGTAAACCATCATCATCAGCACGTCTTTTGGCATTATTCAGCTCCTGGCAAGGGTTTTGAGGAAAGTGTCCCGCCCTCCTCATGCACATATTATAACATTTAAATGCTATAACATCAAACATTTTCACTGTCCCAAAAAGAAAAAACCCGCATCTCTGCGGATTCTTGGCTTCAAAAATCATCGGTTGCGGCTGAACACACCATGCCTGTCGGCCTTGTGCAATCCCCACCAGTAACCAGCAACCCCGGCCACCAGGGCGGACACCCACACCCCACCCGGAACAGATTGGAGCGCTCCCAGCGTTCCAGCAGACACCGCTCCAAAAAAAGCAGCGTAGAGAACCACCAGCGACCAGAAAATACAGAGTGCGGCTGCTGCGGCCATCCCATGCACAGCACCCTCATGGCTGTCCTGAAACACGTTTCCCATTTGCACCTCGTCAGCTTTTTTCAAAATCATACAACGGCTTGGCGCTGGTCCTGGCCGGGTCCACATAGCCTCGCCAGATGGTGAGTCCCTGCCCCCGAAAGGCATGGTAATACTTCCGCTCGGGCTTCCGGCACCTGCGCCTGACCACCTCAAAGGTGATGCGTTCGCAGCCTTCACAGTAACCAGTGATCTGCTGGATGACGCACTGGTGAATCCGCTCGTGCCTGTCTTCTTCCTGGCCACTGTAAAGCATCAGGGTGATGGGCTCCCCGAGCGGAATCCGGGCTCTCAGGCCATCGAGGATCGGGGTGGTTTTATAGTTGTAATCTTCGGTGATGTACCGCACGCCGTATTCAATGCTGCGCCCCAGGTCCCTCATTTCATGCTTCAGAGTGGGGCTGTCGAGTTCCAATAGGCTGTACAGCTGGCACAAATCCCGTTTCAAGTTCATCAGTTTTTGCTCTCGGGTTTCAATCACTCGGCTTCCTCCCCTGTGCAGGCCCCATATGGGGCCTGCACCCGGTTTTTTCAGTCGTCGAGACCTTCGGTGTCCTGGCCTGCGTCGCACTGCTCACAGCTGCATTCCGGGTCTCCGTCCTGGGCGTAGCCGTCCAGCTCTCCAGCAAAGGCAGCTGCGCAGTGGTGGCACAGCATGACGAGGTTTCCGCCGTCCGTGTCCGTGGTGAGGGTGTCCGAGTGGTAGTAATTGACGTTCCAGGGGGTTACAGTGCTGGGCATGGTGGGTCTCCTTTCGGGGTGGTCTGGCCCTGCAGGGCCAGACCTGAGAGGCTTTAAGCGCTTTTGAGTTGACGCTTGCCGCCGTCCGGGCGAATGGTGCTACTGCCGTACTTCTCGCGCAGTTCATCCATGGACTTGTTGCCTCTCCCTCGGGATTCCACTCCGGCAAAGAACCATTTTTCGCGGGTGAAATGCCATTTGTAACCGGCGTCTTTCAGCTCGGTTTTGTGGGTTTTGGTGGCACCACTCACCCACACCCACGCCCCGATCATTTCGAATTCGAGACCTTCCAGATGGGCCACTTTTTCAATGGCTTCCCTCAGCATTTCTTCGACCTGGGCGTGATTTTCTGGTGTGGCCCAGAATTTATCTTCGCCGTAGCTGGAAGCGTCCGCACCTGCTCCAGCGGTGAAGTGGTGGGTCCAGTGTTCATATTCGGCGTTGAGCACCTGCATGGCTTCTTTTGAGCCGCCCTTATCCGGGTGAAGAGTTTTGCAGAAGGCCCGGTACTGGTTCTTGAGGTCGGTGAGGTCTGAAACGGTCTTGAGGTAAATCATGTTCAGCTCCTGGTGGAAGATTTGTCAGAGAGTGTCCCGCTCCCTGACTGAGCTTATTATAGCATTTAGATGTTATATTCGTCAAGAGTTTTCGTCATCCCACATGCTAAAAATCCAGCTTCCGCATGCTTCCCCCCGAAACCGCAAGTCTTCCCGGCCAGACCACACCATGAGCTGGCTTCCTCGAAAAAAGGCCCCCGCATTTTTTCGAGGAAGACGCCCTGCGGCGAGCCTCAACCTTATCCCATCCCCTCAGTGCTGGGTGGTCCAGGGGCCCTGACCTTAACCGTTCTCCGGTGTCGTGACCGGAAACGGTTAGGGGCTGGGGCGAAGCGCACCCCTGGACGACGAACCTCCAAGACATGGGCTGCTCTCCCTGCACCTCCGCTCCCCGTTCAGGGGACGCCCGGTTGCACCGGGCGAGGAGCGTCCTTGGACTGTCCAGTACCTGAACACACTTGCTACAGCCTGTGCCTCTGCCACCCTCCCCCTGCCCTCCAAAGTCTCCAGTTGCCACCACTACGCAAGGGGGGGTCGATGGAGCGTTGTGAGGGCCCGGCCCAGCGACCCCCGGAGCTGGGTGCTTTTCAGGGCCAGAACGCTTGTAGCTCCATCGTAGGGGGGTGCTCCCCCTTCCTAAAATCCAAGAGTGTTTGATTGAAAAAGTTGTTTAGAATACACGCATGGGATCAACATTTTTTGACGTTCTGATCAACTTTGCCCGGCAAGTCAGCACCAACTTTGCCTCCAAGGTCAAGGCCCAACCTGAGGATCAATTGAAGCGTCCTGTTCAGGATTTAATCGAACAGTGCGGAGTTTTCCAGAAACAAGACATCCTGTCCAAAACAGAAGCACAGGTGGAAGCCCTGGGAGGAAGACCTGACCTGGCTGTTGCTGTCAAATCTCTCCTCACCGGATATATCGAATTGAAAGCCCCTGAAGTCAGTATCGATCCCAAAAAATTTGACAAACGCAATAAAGAGCAATTTGAGAAGTTCAAATCCTTACCCAACCTGATTTACACCAACGGACACGAATGGGCACTTTACCGCTCTGGAGAGCGCATCAAGCAAGTGAAGTTCAGTGAAAACACTGCAATGAAAGGTGAGCAGGCCTTCACATCCTCACAAGCAGATGCCCTCGAAGACCTCTTCCGTGATTTTTTGTTCTGGAAACCTATAACACCTACCAGTCCAAAAGCCCTGGCCAAGTTCCTGGCTCCGTTATGTCGTTTGGTTCGTGAAGATGTCAATGGAGCCTTGAAGGTTGAAGATAGCCCCATCTCTGCCGTTTACAAAGATTGGAAGAAAACCCTTTTTCCAGATGCAGATGAAGCAAAATTTGCAGATGCTTACGCACAAACCCTCACTTATGCCCTTCTGCTTGCCAAGATCAGCGGTTTTGACGTAAGCAGACCGGAGATCGCGGCCAAAGAGCTTGACAAAAAACACGGCCTCCTCGGTTCTGCCCTTCAGCTGCTGGGAGACAGTGAGGTCAGAGAGAACGTGGGATTGAGTCTTGAAGTCCTGATCCGCTGCATCAATGCCCTGGACATCGAAAAATTGCAAAACAGGTTCAAGCACCAGTGGGCCTACTCCCATGACCCAAACCACGCCGTGGATGCTAATGCTTTTCAGAAGAAAGAAGATCCCTGGCTGTACTTCTACGAGGATTTTCTGGCAGAATACGATCCCAAATTGAGAGCCAATTATGGGGTGTATTACACTCCAACTCCGGTGATTCTGGCCCAAATTCGCTTGACAGATCGCCTACTCAAAGACAAATTCAAAAAGGATATGGGCTTTGCGTCTAAAGATGTCGTGGTACTGGACCCAGCCGCTGGCACCGGAGCGTTTCCCCTCGCCATCATGCAGCATGCTCTTGCACAGATAGAAGACGAATACGGAAAAGGTGAACGGGCCACTTATGCATCCCAGCTGGCCAACAACATCCACGGATTTGAATACTTGGTGGGTCCTTACGCAGTGGGCCACTTGCGCCTGACCCAGAAAATCTTGGAGGAGGAAGGGAAACTGCCCAAAGATGGCCTGCACTTTTATCTAGCTGACACCCTGGAGAACCCTAATTCTCTGCCTCTGGAGAATGTCGGATTCATGTATCGAAAATTGACTGAGGAACACCGGCGGGTCAACAAAATCAAGAAAGACACCCGTGTACTGGTCTGTGTGGGAAACCCGCCATATGACCGTCAAGAACGATCTGAAGATGACATTGCCAAAGGCACCGACCTACATGGAGGATGGGTGCGATTTGGAGAACAGCGCAACAAAAACAATGACACAGAAGGCATCCTAAAGGATTTTGTTGAACTTGCCAAGGCCAGCAAAAAAGGCAAACACGTCCGCAACCTGTACAACGACTACGTTTATTTCTGGAGATGGGCGTTGTGGAAGGTGTTTGAGCAAACCCAAGAGCAGGGTATTGTCAGTTTCATCACCGCAGCCAGCTACATGCGTGGTCCAGGGTTCTCTGGCATGCGTGAGCACATGCGCAGAACCCTGGATGAACTTTGGATCATTGACCTGGAAGGGGATGGCATTGGGGCCAGAAAAACAGAGAATGTTTTTGCAATCCGTACCCCTGTGGCCATCGCCATTGGAGTGCGATACGGCAAACCCAACCCCAATGAACCTGCACTTGTTCGGTATACTCGCCTCACTGGAACCCGAGAGGAAAAACTGACTCGCCTGGCAGGAATTTATACTTTTGAAGACTTGGATTGGAAATCTTGCTTTACAGACTGGCAGGCTCCTTTTGTACCTGAAGGGGAAGGGGATTACTTCAGCTATCCTGAACTCACCTCAATTTTTCCCTGGCAACATGCTGGCATCAAGCTGCACCGGACATTTCCCATAGCTCCTGATCCACAGACACTGCAGCTGCGCCTCCAGTCTTTCATTGCATCTCCTGAAAAGTCTAAAATTTTCAAAGAGACCAGAGATCGCAAAGTGGCCCTCAAATACCCAGATTTCAAAGGCAAAAAACAGAAACCTCTACAGGATTTAAAGGACCTGACAGAAGTGCCCATTGTGAGATACGGCTACAGAACCTTTGATCGACTCTGGATCATGGCTGATACCCGCTTTGGAGACTTATTCCGAGCAGCCTTATGGAACACTCAAAGCCAACAACAAGTGTTTCTCACCAGTTCTTTGTCAGAAATCCTGGGCACTGGTCCTGCAGCATCAGTCACTGCATTAGCTCCAGACATCCATCATTTCTCTGGTCGTGGAGCAAAAGACATTGTTCCTTTATGGCGTAATACAGCGGCCACGGAACCCAACATCACCCAGGGAGTTCTGAAAACACTTGAGGAAGAATTCAAGCACCCTGTCACTCCCGAAGACCTGTTTGCTTATGTGTACGGCATCCTGGCCACCCCTGAATATGTGGAGCAGTTCTCTGAGGAATTGACCATCCCTGGGCCTCGCATCCCCATCACCAAGGATTTTGAGTTGTTCAGGAAGGTGGTCTCCATTGGACGCACCTTGATTGGTTGGCACACATACGGCGAGCGTTTTGGAGGCACCAAAGCCAAAGGTAAAGCGCGGGTTCAAAAGGCCATTTCCAGTGAGCCAGACGGATACCCTGAAAAATTCTCTTACGATGCTTCCACCCAGACACTTACTGTTGGAGAAGGGGAAATCCATCCTGTATCCAGTGAAATTTTCAATTTTTCAGTTTCGGGATTGGAAGTGGTGAAATCCTGGCTAAGTTACCGGATGAAAGAGCGTTCAGGAAAAAAGTCCAGCCCACTGGATGAAATCACATCTGAAGTTTGGACACAAGAAATGACGCTAGAGTTGCTGGAGCTCTTGTGGTTACTTGAGAAAACCATTGAGCAATACCCAAACATGAACCAATTGTTAAAACAGATAATTGCCACAGACAACTTTGATGCTACAGAGTTTCCAGAACCCACGGATGCAGAAAAAGCACCTCCTAGTGAAGACAGGGACAGCAACACACCCCTGTTTTAATCCATAACACTGCTGTCCAGCACGTTAAGGCATATCACAATAAACCCTGGTCGGAATTTTGACCAGGGCACAATTTTGATCGCACACTTATATGATTCCAGTCAGGGTGATGGTGGACTGATCCTTTATCATCCCAGAAGGGACCCACCGGGTAGATCGTATCGCACACGGCTCAAAAAGATCGTCGAGGAGTTCAGGTCGCCCGGTGTTCCCCTTCCAGACTTCAGCCCGAACAGTTACCCGAAACGACTTCGCATCGTAAGTGGGGGCGACGCTGGAAGTGTCCCATGGAGGGTTCCCATGACCGAAACCTGTTATGTCGGCATCGACGTCTCCAAGCGCCTCCTGGATGTGGCCATCCGGCCCTCTGGAGAAATCTTTCAGGCCCCCAACACCCCAGAAGGCATCCAAACCATCCTGCAGAAACTGCAAGACCATCCTCAGCAACTTGTGGTACTCGAAGCCACAGGCGGCCTGGAAATGCCCTTGCTGATCGCCCTGCTGGATCACCAGATTCCAGCAGTCCAGGTGAACCCCAGACAGGTTAAAGACTTCAGTCGAGCTTATGGTCGCAAAGCCAAAACGGACGTTCTGGATGCCATGCTGCTTGCCCTTTTTGCTGAAGCCATGAAACCTGAAGTGAGGCCTCTGCCAGATGCCACCACCCGTCAGCTCAATGATCTGGTGGTGAGGCGCAGACAGGTGAGTGAAATGATGGTTCAGGAAAACAATCGGGCCAAGATTTCCCACAACCCGAGGATCAAAACCCACATTCACGAGGTCCTGAGATTCCTCAAAGAACAGTTGCATCTTCTGGAAGAAGAATTGGCAGACCTGTTGGAACAAACCCCTATCTGGAAGGCCAAACGAGAAATGCTGCTCTCCATGCCTGGAATTGGTAAAGTCACGGCCTGGACCCTCCTCACCTCACTGCCTGAGTTGGGCACCCTCTTGGTCTGACCCCGGGAAAATGGACCAGTTGCATGTAGAGCATTCGGCCTGGAAAGGGCAGAATGAACCATGGCGAAACGCAAGTTGACCGACGAACAAATCGTAGACCTCCTCAAAGAAGGCGAAAAGGGCGAGCTGAGCACCGCAGAGCTGTGCCGCAAGTACAACATCAGCGAAGCCACCTATTACAACCTGAAAGCCAAGTACCAGGGCACCAATACTGCCGAACTCAAGCGCTTAAAGCAGCTGGAACAGGAAAATGCCCGCTTACTGAAACTCGTTGGCCAGCTGACCTTGGAGAACTCAGCGATCAAAGAGGTGCTGAAAAAAAAGTGGTGACCGTAACCGACCAGCGCAAAGCCGCACAGCTGCTGGTTGCAGAAGGGCTCAGTGAAAGGCGCTCAGCCCGGTTGCTGAACCTGCATCGCTCGATGCTGCGCTACCAGAGCCGCAGGGTCAGAGACGAGGTGCTGGAGAAGCGTCTGAGGGAACTGTCTGAGCTTTACCCGGTCTATGGCTACCGGAGAATGCACCAGGTGCTGCTACGCGAAGGGATGGTGATCAACAAGAAGAAAGTCCAGCGTGTCTGGAGGGAGTTAGGTTTTCTGCGCTCTCAGAAGGTCTCCCCACGCAAAATCCGCACTGGGTCGACTTTACCTGAGGCTGCCACACGGCCCAATGAGGTGTGGTCTTACGACTTCATCTTTGATCGTACGGTGCGAGGTGAAACCCTGAAATTCCTGGTCCTCATTGATGAGTTTACCCGCGAATGCCTCTCCCTGACGGTGAAAGCTAGCTTCAGATCCATTGATGTGCAGGAGGTCCTCAGGTCGGTGATCCAGACCCGTGGCGCTTCTGACTTCCTGAGATCGGACAATGGCAGCGAGTTCATTGCGTCTGAGTTGAGGATTTTCCTCGGCCTGCTGGGCGTAGGGACCAGATACATTGAGCCTGGGAAACCCTGGCAGAATGGCAAAACGGAAAGTTTTAATGCCAGATTCCGGGAGGAGTGCTTGAACCGGGAAGTGTTCCACACGGTGTGGGAGGCTTCGGTGGTCACAGGCCGCTTTCGGGACCACTACAACCAGGTCAGGCTGCATTCCGGTCTGGGCTACCTGCCACCGACTGAATTCAGAGCGAAGTGGGATGCATCAAGGGTGGAAATTTCGTAATCTCAGAACAGGGCCTTTGCTCTACATCCAACTGGACCAGACTTCGGGTGCCTCCCACTCTCCGGGAAGGAAATCAGTGCCCTGGCTGGAGTGGCTCCATTTAACCGGGACAGTGGCCTCATGAAAGGACAGCGGAGGATCTGGGGTGGACGAGCGGATGTGAGGAAAGTGCTCTACATGGCGGCACTTTCAGCCACGCGCCACAACCAGGTGATTCAGGCGTTTTACCTGCGCTTGGTGCAGAAAGGCAAATCCCATAAACTTGCGCTGGTGGCCTGCATGCGCAAAATGCTGGTGATGGCCAACGCTATGTTGAAAAACGGACAACCCTGGAACAGCCGTATGCTGGTAGAGACATAAGCATCCAGGAGCAGAAAGACAAAATCCCCCAGCGATTGTGCCAGGGGAAGGATATTGACTCGCACACTCCTACGAAGTCCTCATGAGTCTAGAGCCAATGAGGTTGTTGTTGGGTTGTCATAGCTTTTTATAGAGTAAATACTCTACAAGAGAGAAATTTTCTTGAATATACAAATGACCACGGCAACCGAGTGGTATAAGAAATCACACCATTAGAAAGGGTTACCCTCTTCAGAAATTCCACCTGACAAAGCTACAGGAGCATTACACCCTCACTAGGAATAAAACTATTCCTTTCAGCTGAAAGCTAAGCTATCCTCGCAAGATAAATCAAGCCGCACCACCAAAACATTTTCAACAAGTTATCGTCGATTTGC
>NZ_BJXB01000040.1 GCF_007990775.1 Deinococcus cellulosilyticus NBRC 106333 = KACC 11606
GGGACATTTGTCAATAATCAAAACCACATTTATGTATTAGGTAAACAATTAAAACCAATTTTCGGAATTTGATTGTTTTATTCGCCACTTTGCTGCTGTAAACCCACACGAAGTTCAGAAAATGCACTCTGCAGGAAAGAAGTAAAACCAGAAAAGACAAAAACGCTACACGTGCACACCCGGTTTACATTTGAACCGGGTTCACAGGAAGCTTTTCAAGCAGGACACTCTTCACTTCGCATCTGGTCAGAACACGCCTATGGTGAGGTGAAAAGGAGTCCAGCCATGACCCGACTGAACAATCTGGTCCAGCAGTTCCTCGTGCAAAAAAGCATCGCAGTGGTGGGCGTGTCCGAGAAAAAAGAAACAGGAGCAACGTTCAACTACAAGAAATTCAAAGAGGCAGGTTACCGGGTCTACCCCATCAATCCACACCTGCAAACCTTCCAGGGATCAGTGTGTTACCCGGACCTCAAATCCCTTCCTGAGAAGGTGGACGCTGTCTTCGTTCTGGCCAACCCGGGCGTCACCCAGAAAATCGTCGAGGAGTGCGTGAGGCTCGGGATCAAGTACGTCTGGATGCACTGCATGATGGGCGTCAAACCCGGTGCCATGAAAGACCAGACCAGTGTTTCTGCTGAAGCCATCAAACTCTGTCAGGAACACGGCATCCACGTGATTCCGGGGTCCTGCCCTGCACAATTCCTGAACCCAGACTTTGGCCACAGGATGATTCGGGGGGTTTGCGGCCTGATGGGGAACCTGAAGATCAGGACCCCTGCCTGAAAAAAGGGGCAGGACTTCACTCTGCTGGGGTCCTGCCTGACTGTTCCAGCTTCAGTCCTGCTCTGCCATTGGAAGTGAATCCTTTCAGGCCGTTTTCATCCTGCAAGTAGGCCACCATCGCTGTTTCACCTTTCAAGTGAAGCCCCAGAAAGGCCGTCACAAAGTGCTGCATGATGTTGTTCATGCGCACCGTGTCCCATACGGGATCAGCGTAGTGTTTGAAATCGATGGGGTCTGCCTCAGCTTCAAAGGGTGCAGGGATCGGAGCAGCAACATTGTGATTGGCTTCCTCAAAAGTCAGAAGGTGTCTTTCTGTACCCGTGAGGCAGTGAAAGACCGCTTTCACACCCGTTTCATATCCCGCCACCTCGTCCCTTGACCCACCCATCAGAAACACAGGCACTTTCACGTCGGCAAAAGCTTCAGGTTGCCAGAGACCATAATTCATGCCCCAGGGTGCAACGGCCACGGCGGCACGGATTCTGGGGTCTATGGCGCGGTGATATTCAGGGTTGCTGTGGGCACGTTCCTGCAGGAGACCCAAAGGAGGCCCTTCAGGTGAAACCACAGCAGCATCACTGAAGCCTGCCCCGATGCTGTTGAGGACCCCGTATCCGCCCATGGAATACCCAATCAGAGCCTTGCGATCTGTGTCCACCAGTCCAGAGAACAGTCCAGGCTGGTCTTTCAGATCGTTGATTTCCTGAAGCACAAATTGCTGGTCCAGGGGCCTGTTGTAGAGCGTGCTGTTGAACCCTGACAGGTCGCTGTAGGTGCTGTCGGTGTGGTCGATGGACACCACCACATAACCTTTGCTGGCCAGATTTTCGCCCAGATGGGCCATCAGGTAGCGGTTCCCAGGATAACCATGAGACAGCACAACCAGAGGGTAGGGTCCCTGCTCCGTGAGGGGACGGGCATTTCGAACGGCCTGACCATGCAGCGTTGTGGGGGTTTTGCCGTCTCTGATCACGGTGTGGTACTGGGTGCCCTTTTGCTGGCCTGCATGCAGCTCTGCCGGATACCAGACTTCAAGGGTGAGGGGCCTGGGGGCAAACACCAACTCGGTGATGGAATTCAGAACATCTGCCCTTCTGGGATCGGTCCAGTGCAGGGTTTGCACTCCGACGCTGAAAGGGCCAGGTGCAGCAAGTTCAGGCGCATCTGGCCTGACCAGATCAATGCGGTTTTGCCGGGTTGCTGTTTCAGTTCTGGTGTTCATGGTCCACCCCACCTGCAAGAATTAGACTGAGTCTAACATCTTGTCCGGTCAGGGCAATGGCATCCGGTCACAGTCCAGGAGTCACAGCCTTCACCTGTCTGCACAAAAAAAGACCGAAGTGGCTTCAGTCTGTCATCGGCTTTTTTTGATTTTGCGTCCCAAAGGCCGGAAGGCACGCCTGAACTCTCCAAAGACCTGCTCCCAGACCCGCACATTCATCAGGAGGAGGCTGCAGACCACCAGCAGGAACAACACCCAGATCAGTGTCATCATCGCCATTCAGCATAGCATCAGGCGGGGAAATGTTCACCTGTTGTTACAAAATGCCTGCTGGACTGAACCCTCAGAAGGTTGAGCCATCAAAATTGAAGATGATGTACCTGTGGTAATACATCTGGCTGAAAGGATAAGATCCTTCGGACATCACCTCTCGCACGCCCCCATCGCTGTGCAGGACCAGTTTGAAGAACACCATTTTGCCTTGCGTTTCCATGCGGGTCAGCAGGTGAAGCTTGAGTTTGAAATCTGCATTGACCTTGGTGAACATTGGCATCTCAATGCTCATTTCACGGTCCCCTTTGAGCTGCTCAAAAGTCACCGGGTCCAGGAAGGTGTAGATCAGGAACTGGTTCACCCCGAATTCCTCACTGGCCTTCAGAACAGCGCACTCCGGGTTGATGAAAAAATGCCACACATGGTCCACCAGTGTGGGCAGGGGTTTCTGTGGGTACAGCACCTCTCCTACAGGCGTCTTGATGCGCACACAGTAGAACTGTTCGGCCAGAAAAGAAGAAATCATCAGGTCCAGAAAAGCCCGTTTGCCTGGCACAGACAGATCGTGTGGATAGCCTGTGAGCCTGACCCACTGGCCCGAAGGGAAACCACTCAGGTCGGGCAGCAACTGGTCTGAAGGGTCCACCACCTGGTAGCGTCCATCTGTGTAGATGCCATAAGGGTAATCGTGGGCAACCCGCTCCAGCACATATTGCTGGAAAGGCTCCTGGTGCATGGGAAACCCAAACTGGGCATCATAGAAACCAGGTTTGTAGTCCTGATCTGGATAAAGCTGCTCTTTGATGGTGCTGAAGAAGTACATGGAAGCAGAGATCAGCTGCACTTTCTCCTGCAGATCCTGGGAGCCATGCTGCCTGACCCACTCGCGGTTTTCATGGTCCAGTTTGCGGATCAGGCCCATGAAGATGTTCCAGCGGCGCTGGTCCACAGCCTGTTTCAGGGCAACAAACTCTGGAGCGTGAATCTTCAGGAACTCCTTGTACTGCTCCAGGTCATGGAAAGGATCATAGGCCAGAAAGAAGGCCCCATCGTCTTCAATGGCCCGCATTTCCTCCAGAACCTGTTGGGCCGCGGCAATCTGGTCTTGCAGGCTTTCCAGCAATTGCAACTGGGAATCGTGCACCAGTCTGAGCAGCATCATCCACTCTTCAGGGCTGGCCGGGAGGGGTTTGGGAACGGGAAAAGGATTGCCTTCAGAGTCCATGGGGGTGAAATGCCCCTCACCCCGGGACAGTTTCTGCACCAATTCAAGGTCCTGTGCGGAAAACAGATCCAGATTCAAGCGAACAGAGTATTTGCCAGGCCCCTGGGAGATTTCACGTTGGTTCGCTGGCAATTTCAGAATCTGCGGACGGTTCACAGTTAACAGTATAAAATTACTTTCGGTCAAAAATCACCGATCAGATCTCAATGGAGCCTGAACAGGGCAGTACTGGCAGAGGGTCACCCTGCTCAGGTTCCCTCGGCTGCTTTCAGAGTTCAGCCAGAATCTCCTGAAGTCTGGCCTCAATCAGGATTCTGTCGGTCCCGGAGGGGAAATCAGCCAGAAGCAGGGTTTCCCCTCCCAGCAGGTGGGCTTCGATCAGGCAGCGGAATTCTCCACTCACCGAATGCAGTCCTTCTCCGGGAACAAGCTGATTGTCCCGAAACACCACTTTTGAGATCAGGTCAAGGTTGATGTACACATCTGGATTGCCAAAAGAACGGTATCTGGCCATGCTTCCAGTGTAGATCGGGACCTCTTGCACAACCCTTCCGAAGGCATTCTCAGGCAAGGTGATGCAGCACACCCAAAGCCTTCTCCAGACATCCGAGAATGAACCCAGGAGGTCCCATGCCAAAAGCCATCTGGAACAATCAGGTCATTGCAGAGAGTGACGACACTGTGGTTGTCGAAGGCAACCACTATTTTCCCAGATCATCTGTCAATGCACAGTTCCTGAAACCCAGCACCACCCACACCACCTGCCCCTGGAAAGGCGAGGCCAGTTACCACACGCTGGAAGTGAATGGTCAGCAAAATCCAGATGCAGCCTGGTACTATCCTCAGCCCAAAGAGGCAGCAAAACACATCAAAGACCGCATTGCTTTCTGGAAGGGCGTGCAGGTTCAATAATTCACGTTCCAGATGGAAATCACATGCGCAGGAAATGCTGCCGGAACTCTCCTGCCCCGTAGTCGCTGACCCCCAGCATGCGTTCGGTTTCCTGGGTGGTGCGGGCCAGCAGTTTCACCAGCCTCTGGTAACGGGGGTGGAGGTCACTGCTGGTCTTGCGAAACGCTTCGGTGAGCGCCCGGTAATACCACAACGTGCCCCATTTGCCTCCGGTGAACCTGCTCCACACAGCGTCCCCAATGTCCAGGTAATCTTCCTGAATGGAACGTGCGTTGTACACCTTGTCGGCAAGAGCGACCAGGCGGGCAGAAGCAGACTTGTCAGGGATGCCCTGCAGATAACGCTCCTTGCGCCCAAGCCAGTCTGCCCGCACGTCCTGTGCCCGATCTTTGGCTTCCTTTGAAGCGTCTGTGCAGCCCAGAACAATGTCCAGCACTTCGTCTCCAAAGAGTCTTCGGATGTCTGGGATGGCGGCTTCGCCCACATCTTCAATGGTGTCGTGGAGCAACGCAGCGATGGCCTCGGTTTCATTGCCTCCGTGTTCGATCACCAGACTGCACACCCCGAGCAGGTGCCCCAGATAAGGCACGGGCAGGGGGCCTTTGCGGGTCTGGGTGTGGTGGTTGCGGTAGGCAAAATCCAGTGCAATTTGAAATGATTCGGTCAGCAGTGCAGGAGAAACCATCATAGAGAGAGTGTACATGCTGCCTGAGCCCCTGCGCGGTGTCCGTGCCTCAGGAACAGTCAACCCGGGAATGTCCAGTTGTGCTCTGGTGCAGCCCTCTTCTCCAGTTTCAGACATGGTGCATCTGACCTGGCCACATGAACAATGGCAACAGCAGGGTCATGCCTTGCAGAAGAGGCGCTCTGACTGAAGCAGTATGCTGAGACATGGACACCTTCCTGCAGCAGAAACCCGAGATCACTGGCCTGGACCTCCGTCATGACCTCATTGTGGGGATGGTGCTCACGGTGCGCTTTCAGGAACGCCACCTGATCTGCATGGGCGTGCAGGATCTCACCATCCTGGCGCATCCCCTGGTCCTGCCTGTGAGCCCTTTGCTCCTGATCTACCCGCAACACCACGACGACCCGGATGAAACGCTGTACACCATCAAGGACAATCAGGAGAAGTTCATCCGGCTGTATTGCCAGAGTTACGAGTGGACCGACGCCGTGCTGTAGGGGCGGGTTGCTTGCTCGCCCCACAATGAACGAACATCAAAAACCCTCAAACTGCAGCCTTCCTGCGTCCAACACCAAAAATGCGCCGGACCATCTTCCAGAGCAGCACAATGACGAGCACGCAGATCAGAACCAGAACCCCAATGATGCTTGCTGCCACATAAGGGTACTGATGAAGCAGGTAAAGCAGGGTGGGGGTCAGCAGGTCTTCAAACAGGCTGAGAGCCCAGTTGCTGAAAGGCTCCGGACTGGCATTGACGGTGGCCCTGGCACTGGCCTTTGCAAAATGGCTGGTGGCTGCAACAGTGCCTCCCAGAATGCCCAGTGCGTACTGCACTGAGGTGCTGTCTCCTTCTGGCACGAACTGGGCCGCAATCCAGCCTGCCACCGGAAGCCGGATGAAGGTGTGCACGGTGTCCCAGGTGGAATCCACCCAGGGAACCTTGTCTGCAAAAAACTCGATGAGCACCATCAGGCCTGTGGCCACCAGCACGTAGGGACTGCTGAGCAGGTGCATGCCTGCTGGCAGGTTGACCCAGTTCATCAGGTCGGCCATTCCGGCCAGGAACAGCACCATGTAAAGCCGCAGTCCGCTGAGCCAGCTCAGGCCCAGGCCAGAGAGGGTGGTTAAAGGGTCCATGACACCATCTTAAAAGGCTTTTCATCTGCACTCTGTGCAAAAGGGTGCATGATGGACCATGGAGGTCACCATGAAACATCTTTTGATCGTTGGATGTGCACTTCTTTCCTCACTGGCCCTGGCTGCCCCTCCAAAAGGGGATGCCAAGGCCGGAAAAACCCTTTTCCAGACCAACTGCTCGGGCTGTCATGGCTCGAAGGCTGAAGGGGCGTTTGGTCCCAAACTGGCTGGAGACGCCTCGAAATGGAAGTTTGAGCTGTTCAAGCGTGCCCTCACCAAAGGCCTGGACGACAAGGGCAAAAAACTGCAACCATCCATGCCCCACTTCAAGTTCACCGACAAGCAGATCGCGAACATACAGGCTTACCTGAAAACCCTCAAGTGAGTGCAGAGGAAATGGACAGGGTTTTCTCTACACTGTCCATTTCCTGCCATTCAATCTGCCGCTTCTTTTGCTGAGGGCTCTGACTCCAGCATCATGGTTTTCCTCAGGGATGCCAGCAGGTCCACGCCTGTGGTGTTTTCCATCTGCTGAATGAAACTGAGGATGCCTCTGGGGAGGTTGTTGAGCACCGAGTTGAAGCCCTGACCGTCTCCAGAGTCAATCACGCTCAGTTTGTCAATCTTCACATCCCTGACTGCATCTGCCACATCCTTGATGAGGCCTGGCATCATGTTGAGGATGAACGCCCGCTCTCCTGCAACTCCGCCCTGTGAGAAGGCCTCCGTGAGCAGCCTGAACGCTTCTGCTCTGGCACGACCATCTTCGATGATGGGGGCCGCTTCGGCCTGAGCTTCCAGAAGTTTTGCTTCCCGCTGGGCACGGGCGGGTGTGATCACGTCGGCTTCCAGGCGCTTCTGGTTCAGCACGATGCGCTGGTGTTCCAGATCCTGTTCAGCAATCACCCGGGCACGCTCCCCGGCCACCGCAGCTTCATTCTCTTTGGCGACTGCAACGGCACTCAGTTCTGCCGTGCGGACCCTGAGCTTGTTCTGCTCTTCAATGATCGCCTGCTGTGCCTGTGCCTGCGCCACCTGAGAACGCTGCTGTGCCCCTGCTTCCACCTGGGTGGCTTCGGCGTTGCGCTCCGCTTCGGCAATTCTGGCTTCCTTCAACACATCTGCTGTGCGCTTGCGTCCAATGGATTTCAGGTAACCTGCATCGTCAGCAACATTCTGGATTTTGAGCGTGTCGAGTTGCATGCCCAATTTGTGCATGTCATGCTCTGCTTCCTCAATTAAGGCAGCAGCAAAGCGCAATCTGTCTTCGTTGATTTCTTCCGGGGTCAGGGTGGCGATGATGCCGCGCAGGTTCCCCTCCAGGGTGTCTTTGGTGATCTGGGTCAATTGTGTCTGTGTGGTGTTCAGGAAGCGCTCAATGGCATTGGAAAGGTAAGGCTCTCGGGCATTGACCTTGACGTTGGCCACAGCGTGAATCGTCAGTGGGATTCCTCCTTTGGAGTAGGCATTCTGCACAGTGAGGTCCAGAGGCATGGTATTGAGGTCCATCCAGCTGATCTGCTCCAGCATGGGGATGCGAAAAGCACGTCCTCCACGGATCACCCGGTAACCCACGGTGTCTCCATCTTGCTGGGCCGTTTTGCGGCCCGAAATCACCAGCACCCGGTTCGGCGGAACCACAATCAGGCAACTGTTGATCAGGGAGACCACCAGAACCACTGCAAGAACCAACAATCCAAAAACAACCAGAAAACTTCCAACGCTTAAATCCATAACATACCCCCTTCTTATTTCACAAACCCGATCAGCAAAAACAACAGTGCTCTGTCATGTCATTCACCAATGACATGATTTTTGCTGGTCCTGTTTTGAAACAATGCACGCAGACAGTTCGAACTGCAATGACAAAACGGAGACCGATCACTGATCAGTCTCCGCCACGCCCACATATGGAGGTGGGTCTCCGGGTTTCCCCTATCTGCATTCATCATATAAGAAAAATGAAACCACGTAAAGAGTAACGGCTTTCAGGGATCTTTAACTTCAGATGTCTTTGAAAAGAAAACCCCTCCAGCAGGAGGGGCATCTGCAACTGGAGGTCTTACTCCATGTACTGTTCGTATTCCTGAGCATCCACCAGTTCATCGGAGAGGTCGGTGAAGCGAACCTTGAAAAGCCAGCCGTTTTCGTAGGGGTTCTCGTTCACCTGCTCAGGGCTGTCTCCGAGGGCTTCGTTGACGGCCACCACCACACCAGTGGCTGGGCTGTAAATGTCAGAGGCGGTCTTCACGGACTCGACCACGACAATGGCTTCGCCGATGCTGACTTCACGGCCAATTTCGGGAAGCTCGACGTAAACCACGTCGCCAAGCTGGTCCTGGGCGTAGTCGGTGATGCCGACGGTGATGGTGTCTTCTTCGGTGCGAACCCACTCGTGGGTCTTGGCGTACTTCAGGTCAATGGGGGTTTCCATGGTTTCACTCCTTGGGAACGCAGGGGGGCCTGCGCAGAATGGACGTGCGCTTTTCCAACAGTTTACTTGCTCAGGAAGGGCAACTCCACCACCTGTGCCGGGGCTTCCTTGCCCCGCACTTCGACAGTGAGGTCCTGGCCAAGTGCGGCCACATCAACATAGGCCATGGCAATGGGCTTCTTGAGGGTGGGGCTCAGGGTGCCTGAGGTCACCACACCGACCAGCTCGCCTCCAGATTTGACAGGGTAGCCTTCTCTGGCAGGAACTTTCTCCAGGGTCAGGCCAACCAGTTTGCGGGTCACTGGCTGTCCTGTGAGGGCCTCTTTGCCATGAAACTCCTTGTCTTTAATCACCCAGCCATAGTGGGTGGCCAGTGGGGTCAGGGTGTCATTGAATTCATGCCCGTACAGAGGGAAGCCAGCTTCCAGACGCAGGGTGTCACGGGCTCCGAGACCACAGGGGGTGATGCCAAGGGCCACCAGTTTGTCCCACAGGTCTGCTGCAAGTTCTGCCTTCACGAAGACCTCGAAACCGTCTTCTCCGGTGTATCCGGTGCGGGCGAGCATCACATTGAAACCCATCAGTTCTGCAAAGAACACGCTGTTCTTCTTCTTTTTGCTGAGGTCCACGTCGATGTGGGGTTGCAGGGTCTCCTCTGCTTTTGGGCCCTGCACGGCAATCAGGCCCCACTGGTCAGATTCATTGCTGAATTCCACATCGCCAGACAGCAAACTCTGGATATGCCTGAAGTCCTTGTCGATGTTGGAAGCATTCACCACCATCAGGTACTCTTCGGGGGCGATGCAGTAGATGTAGATGTCATCGATGAGGCCGCCCTCGCTGCCTGGAAGCATGTTGTACTGGGCACGTCCGGGTTTCAGTTTGGACACATCGTTGGGGGTGATGCTCTGGAGGAACGCCAGCGCACCGCTGCCTTTGAATCGGAATTCGCCCATGTGAGACACATCAAACATGCCCACACTCTCGCGGACGGCTTGATGCTCCTGCATCACACCAGCGTACTGGACAGGCATGTCCCAGCCGCCAAAGGGGACCATTCTGGCTTTGAGGGCCAGGTGACTCTGGTAAAGGGGGGTGCGTTTCAGCTGTTCATCCATGGTAGGTCCAATTTACCACAATCGTATACGCGTATACGTTTTTCAGCTGTGCGTTTCCCTGGTGAGAAAAAATCTTTATAATGGTCACGCGAACTGAAGAGGCTGATGTGCAGAGAATCATCAAACTGCTGAAAAAACTCCCCCGCAGACGACCCCTGCAACTCATCCCTTACAGAGGATTCGGGACACCCACCAACGTGCACCTGCGAGGCCGTGTGCTGCTCGCCTTCAACCTGCTTCCCGCCAGCAAGGAAAGCAGCCGCTGGATGAACTTCCGCAACATGTGGGCCAGGTTCGCCAGCGACGAGGTGCGGGGGGTGCAGGTGAGCGCCACCATCAACAACCACACCTACCACGCTGAAACAGACCCTGAGGGCTTTTACGAGATTGAAGCCCACCTGCCAGAGCCCCTCCCACCCGGATGGCAGTTTGTCACGCTGGAACTGGAAGACGGCACCGAATGCCGAGGAGAAATCCTCGTCTCGGACAATGCCGATTTTGGCATCATCTCCGATCTGGACGACACCGTTTTGCAGACAGGAGCCACCGCCATCTTCCGCATGGTGATGATGATCATCTTTTCCAACGCCCACACGCGCCTCCCCTTCAAAGGGGTCTCCAGCCTGTATCAGGCCTTCCACACCGAGAAGAACCCTATTTTTTATGTGTCTGGCAGCCCCTGGAACATCTACGACCTGCTGGCAGAATTCATGGACATCAACCAGATTCCCCGTGGTCCCATGGTCCTGAAAGACTGGGGGGCCCTGAACATCAAAAACCAGAAGGGGCACAAGTTGCGCTTCATCCGGGAAATCCTCAACACCTACCCGGACCTGCCTTTCCTGTTGATCGGGGACAGCGGCGAAAAAGACCCGGAAATCTACCAGCAGATTGTCTCCGAGTTTCCAAGCCGCATCAAAGCGGTCTACATCCGCAATGTCACCCCGGGGCCAGAACGGGAACAGACGGTTCAGGCCATTGCCCACCAGGTGCAGGGTCTTGGCGTGCCTTTCCTGATGGCCAAAGACTCTCTGGAAGTGGCAGTTCATGCCCATTCTCTCGGGCTGATCGGAGACGAAGAACTCCAGACCATCCAGAACCACATGCTGAAGTGAACACCAGCAGTCACCTGAGGCGAATCTTAAAGAAACTTCTGAATTTCATGAGCGTTATGCTCAAAGTTTTTCATTTTGGTTCAGAACAAGTGAGGTGAGCGTTCATTAGAATGGGAATGAGAAGAGATTTTTCTTTTCTGGGACACTCACAGGGAACCTCAGGCCTGGGATGTTCCATCTGGAGGACGCACATGAAAAAATGGATCGCAGTACTGATTGCAGGTTCTTTGGGCTCCGCCTTCGCCGCAGACAAGGTTCATGTTGGCCTGCCCTATGTGGGGTTCAGCACGGATCTCTCACCCACCACTGAAGTGCGTTTCACTGCAGGGCTTTACCAGTTGGATGTTGCTGCACCGATCCGACTGAGCAGTGATGCCAGTTACGTGTATGCAGCTCCACAGGTGGGTTTTGGCTGGACGAGCAGTTTCTGGTCTCCCTTCGGCAAAAATGCTGGCTTCAGTGCTGGAGCAAACCTCGGCTACAATTACCTGCTCAATGAAGACTGGCGCATCTATGGTGAAGCTGGTCCTGCTCTGTATTTTGGCAGTGGTGGGGTAGGTGTAGGCCTGAACGTCAAAATTGGTGCCAGCTTCACCCTCCGCTGAAATCAAACCCTTTAAAGCAGAGACGTTGAACGTCTCTGCTTTTTTGTTTGCATGAACCAGAGGCAGGGCGATCTCAGGCTGTTCTAGACCCCCAGGTTGCACCTGCCGCTGCAGACAGGTATGACAGAGCCATGCCAGCCCTGTTCCATCCCCCTTTCAAACCCTGCCCTTGCGGATCAGGGCGCTCCTTCCAGAAGTGCTGTGGTCCTTTGCTTTCAGGAGAGGCCAGAGCCTCCAGTGCAGAGCAACTGATGCGTTCCCGTTACACGGCCTTTGTGCTGAAACATCAAATGTACCTGCTGCAGACCTGGCATGAGAGCACCCGTCCTGCCACACTGGATCTTGCAGACGACACCACCCGCTGGGAATCCCTGACTGTTCACCACAGTGAGGCAGGACAGCCTGAGGACACCACAGGGACTGTAGAGTTCACAGCCCGGTTCCGGCTGGAGGGGAAACGCCACCAGATGCGGGAGAACAGCACTTTCATACGGACAGAAACAGGCTGGAAGTATGTGCAGGGGGAGCAAAAAAGTCCTTGATCCTCAAAAAGCAGCTTCCCAGATAGAATTTCGGCCAGCAGGGAAACCTGCTGGCCTTCGACGATTTGCGTGAAAGCGTGGAATTTTGAAGTTGGGTGCCCTGAAACTTACTCCTGGGCGTTGTAAGCAGCCCGCAGGATTTCAGCCACTTCTGGACGGGTGAACTCTCTGGGGAGGTTCTCTCCAGCACGGAGCATGCCACGCACCCTGGTTCCAGAGAGGATCAGGTGGTGCTTGCTGTCGTGGGGGCAGGTGCGGGGAGACACCATCTGGCCGCAGGTCTGGCAGTAGAAGGTGTGCTCGAATTTGAGGATGGTCAGGCCCAGTTCTTCAGGGTTGTAAGCACCAAAGATTTCCTGAGCGTCGTAAGTGCCGTAGTAGGACCCCACACCTGCATGGTCACGGCCCACGATGAAGTGGGTGCAACCATAGTTGCGGCGGCTGATGGCGTGAAGGATCGCTTCACGGGGACCAGCGTAACGCATGGCAGCAGGGTACACACCCAGCAAAACACGGGTTTTGGGGTAGTAGTGCTCCAGCAGTTTCTCGTAGGCTTCCATGCGGGTGTCTGCAGGAACATCATCAGACTTGGTGGCGCCAACGAGGGGGTTCAGGAACAGACCATCCACCAGTTCCAGAGCAACCTTGTGCAGGTACTCGTGGGCACGGTGAATGGGGTTTCTGGTCTGGAAGGCCACCACGGTTTTCCAGCCACGGGTCTCAAAGATCTCGCGGGTTTCTGCCGGGGTGTAGTGGTGGTTGGCGAACTGCCCACGGTTCAGCTCGAACAGGGTCACTTCACCGGCCAGGTTGATGTCTCCCTGAGCGTAGAGTGCAGCGACGCCTGGGTGGGCCTCTTCGGTGGTTTTGTAGACGTGTCCGGCTTCCCATTCTTTGCGGGCAGCGTATTTCTCGGTGATGTTGAGGGTCCCGACGGCTTCACCACCGTGGGTCAACACAACCAGACCAGACAGCTGATCTGCCACCTCCTGAGACACGCCCAGGGTGATGGGCACGCTCCAGGGCAGGCCACTGTCGAGGCGCATGTTCTCAACAACGTTCAGGTAGTCCTTTTCGCCCATGAATCCGGTCAGGGGGGAGTAAACGCCCGTTGCGATCAGTTCCAGATCGGCAAAGTTGCGCTCGGACAGTTCGATTTTTGGCAGGGTGCTCAGGTCCCCGTCAAACTTCTGAACGCGGTTGATCAGCACCCCTCCGTGGGGGGTTGGCAGGTGGCTTCTGGCGATGGTGTTGGTCATTTCAGGGATTCCTCTAATCGGGGTGATGCTGTAGGGGTGGGCCGCCGGCTCACCCTGTTGAATTAAAGTGTGTTCTCTCCGACCCACAGTCCGCACTCGGTCTTGCCTTTGCCCGCCCAGCGGCCTGCTCTGGCATCTTCTCCGGGGCGCACGGCTCTGGTGCAGGGCCAGCATCCGATGCTCAGGAAACCGTCCCAGTACAGGGGGTTGATGGGGAGATCGTGGGCGTTCACGTAGGCTTCTAAAGTGCAGCGGTCCCAGTAGGCAAGGGGGTTGATCTTGGTGCGCTTGCCTTCTTCCACGAAAGGGATGTCCTTGCGGGTGTCTGCCTGATCGCGGGAGCGTCCGTTGAGCAGGGCACTGGGGGCTTTCTCGGCAAGGTAATTTTGCAGAGGGGCAACCTTGCGAACGGCACAGCAGCCATCCGGGTCGGTCTGGTACTGGGTGTCCTCGTTGCTCAGACCGGCATCCAGAGTCACGAACTTCAGTTCCGGGTATCGGGCCTGCAGTGCATCTCGGGTTTGCAGGGTCTCGTGGAAGTGGTATCCCGTGTCAACGAAGATCACCTCTCCCCGGTACCCTGCCTTGTAGGCCAGGTCGATGAGCACCACACCGTTGATGTTGAATGCGCTGGGCATCGTGAGGTCAGGGTAGGTTTCTAAAGCCCACTGGATGACTTCGGTCGGGTGTGATGTGAACGAGAACTCGGGCATGGTCTTACGCTCCCACCAGTTCACGCACGCGCAGGCCGACAGATTTGCGCAGCACATTGAGGCAGTCCTCGATGCTGTTCAGGTCGGTGCGCAGGTGGATGTCAGGGTTCTCGGGGGCTTCGTAGGGGTCACTCACACCGGTGAAGTGGGGAATCTCACCAGCGAGGGCACGCTTGTACAGGCCCTTCACGTCGCGGGAGGCCACCACATCGAGGGGAGCGTCCACGAAGATTTCTTTTCCATTGGGGAGACCCTTCACCACTTCGGTGCGGGTGTCGCGGTAAGGACTGATGGCGCTCACCAGCACGGTCACCCCGTGTTTGGCGAGCAAACCCGCCACAAAGCCGATGCGCTTCACGTTGGTGTCGCGATCTTCTTTGGTGAAGCTCAGGCCCTTGGAGAGGTTTTCGCGAACGGCGTCACCATCCAGGACTTCCACGGAACGACCAGCAGCTTCGAGTTCTTTTGCAAGGGCGTAGACGAGAGTGCTTTTTCCTGCTCCACTCAAACCGGTGAACCACAGAACCTGTCCCTGGGTGCTCATGCCACTACCTCCGCTAACACGTTGTCTGGTAAGAAGGGCTCAGTGCCGACACGATCCACAAACTGCACGAAAGACTCATTGGGGGCTTTGTTTTGCTTGAAGTAGTTCAGCACACGCTCGGTGTAGATGTGGAGCTGTTCGGTGGGAACGCGGCCTTTGAGTTTGATGCCGGTGCGCTGGGCTTCACCCAGAGAACCTGCAAGGTGCACCTGGAAGACTTCCTGTCCGCTGAAGTTGGAACCCATGAAGCCGAGGTCAGCCACCTGATAACGGGTGCAGGCGTTGGAGCATCCGGTCAGGTTGATGGTGATGGGCACATCGAGGTCCAGGAATTTGGGTTCCAGGTAATCGATGGCTGCTGCGGTTCTGGCTTTGGTTTCGGTGAGGGCCAGACGGCAGAACTGGGTTCCGGTGCAGGCGATGGTGGTGGCCCGCAGGGTCAGGTTGGGTGCGAGGTCCAGCTGACGCAGTTCCTCAATGGCCTGATCAATGAATTCAGGTTTGATGTGGGGAACCAGCAGGTTCTGGTAAGGGGTGGTGCGGATCTCGTCAGCACCGTATTTTTCAGCGATGTCGGCAAGCAGACGGGCCTTGGCAGGGGTGATGCGGCCCACGGTGGTGGCAACCCCGATGTAGTAGTTGCCGTCTTTCTGCTTCTGCACGCCCACGAAGTCCACGCCGCCGAAACGGGCCACAGGTGCGGCAGGTCCGTCGGTGAACTTGCGTCCGAGGTACTCGGTTTCCACGATCTCGCGGAAGCGCTCGGCTCCAATGTCCTGGATCAGGTACTTCAGGCGGCTCTTTTTGCGGTTCTGGCGGAAACCGTGGTCCCGGTAAGCGCGGGTGATGGCGATGGCCACTTCCAGCACCTCTTCGGGCTTGATGAACACCCCGAGGCGCTTGGCGAGGTGGGCCTGTGCGCCCAGTCCACCACCAACCCAGACGTCAAAACCGACTTCTCCGTTCACTTTGTGGGCCAGGAAGCCCAGGTCATTGATGAGGTGAATCCCTTCCTGCTCGGGGAGTCCGGTGATGGACACCTTGTACTTTCGGGGCAGGTCCTGGAACTCGGGGTTGCCAGAGAAGTAGTGGTGCAGCTCATTGGCAAGGTCGTTCACGTCGATGACTTCGCGGGCGTCCAGACCTGCAACAGGGCTGGAGATCACAGCACGCACGGTGTCACCGCAGGCCCCCTTGGCGGTCAGGCCAACAGCGTCCAGACGGTTGTAGATGTCGGGAACGTCTTGAATGGTCAGCCAGTGGAACTGGAAAGCCTGACGGTCGGTGACGTCCAGAAAGTCACGGCCATAGTCTTCAGCGATGCCGGCAATGGTGCGGAGGGTGTTGCCATTTACGGCACCTTTTTGAATTTTGACGCGCATCATCAGGTATCCATCTTCCTGAGGACGTTGCGGATAAATGCCGTGCCATTTCATGAGGTCGACCAGGTCTGCGGGGATACCGTGGTATCCCACTTTGGCCCACTCGTGCATGTAGCCGAGCACAACCTCGAAAGGGGGGTGTTGTTTTTTCAGTTCTTCGATGTTTGCTGCCACTTTTGCTGCCTCCACGCTCGGGGTCGTCATCCCCTATAGTTGAGTAAAATTGTAATGTATATTAAATGATATTTTTTGTAACTTTGTCTAGACCCGTATCACAATTGTCCAGAAAAATTGCCATAAGATATTTGAGTTTCCATTCTCAAGACCCATCATAAGACACAAAGTGTATTTTTCTTCTGTCCTGGAGATGTTTTTTCACGGGACATCGTGCACCAATTGATTTTTAGACCGGATTTAGACAACCTAGGCAAAATGGCCTATGGGATGGCTCTTTCTGGGATCAAGCTTCAGCAGACAAACCGTTATGCCCCGCATGGAGGGCAGGTACAGTTCCTTCAATCCGTCAACATCTGGTAAAAAGAAACCTCCGAAAAGACCTTGCTCTTCGCAGTTTTTCTGTCTGTTCTGCTCATGGCCTGATTCCCCACAACAAAATACAGATCTTGTAGATTGATGCTGGTTGGCCAGGAGCAGTGCAGGTCAGCCCACCTTTTCTTTCAAACCTTCAAACAAAAGAACAACACCAGAGGATCTTCTGGACCAGTGATCTGCTTCTGGGTTCTGCAAGTCTGAAGCATTGAGCCATTCCAGGCAGCTGCTTTTTAAGTCTTAATTGATCTGTCCCATCAACTGACTTTGACGGGTTCGAAAGGAAGGTTCCAGTCATGCTGACGCACATACTTGCCGTCATGCACGCTGTACTCTCCCCACAACATGAGGTCCCGGCAGTCTGTGAGACCCAGTTGGAGTGCCTGTTGCAGCACCCCCAGATCTCCTCTTGCCACGAACACCGCACATCTGAGCTGTCTGGGAGAGAAGAAGCAAAAGGAATCGGTCCCCAGAGCTTTCTCAATCAGAGAAAGGGCCTGTGTTGCCTGTGCCTGAAAGTCCTGCTCGATCCGGTTCAGGATGTCCTCTGGAATGGCCATGAGGCCATTGTAA
Organism: Deinococcus cellulosilyticus NBRC 106333 = KACC 11606; assembly: GCF_007990775.1. Classification (NCBI taxonomy): domain Bacteria; kingdom Thermotogati; phylum Deinococcota; class Deinococci; order Deinococcales; family Deinococcaceae; genus Deinococcus; species Deinococcus cellulosilyticus. The sequence continues at coordinate 17,078 of NZ_BJXB01000040.1, forward strand.
TCTGAAAATCACAGGACATGGGAGGTCAAAATTCTGGATCAGGTTCAGATTTGGAAATGCTTCCAGGGAGCAGGACACCAGCTGCGCGTGCGACAGAAGGAGAGACCGTGATCCTCTCACACTTCCCTTTTCTAAAACCCGCTATTCTGGAGTGTTATGAGTCGCACCCCCCGCAAGCCTGAGTTGATGAGTCCTGCCGGTTACTGGCCGGAAATGCGTGCCGCCGTAGAAGCTGGTGCAGATGCAGTTTTTTTCGGCATGAAGCACTTTACCGCCCGAGCCAAGGTGGGTTTTGAAGTCCCTGAACTTCCTGATGTCATGCGTTTCCTGCATGAACGGGGTGTGCGGGGATTTCTGACTTTCAACACGCTGGTGTTTGACCGGGAAATCCACATGGCTGCAAAAGCCATCGAGGACATCGCCCGGGCGGGTGTCGATGCCATCATCGTGCAGGATCTGGGCATCGCCCGACTGGCCCGCGAAATTGCACCAGAGCTGGAGGTGCACGGGTCCACCCAGATGAGCATCACCAGCAAGGAAGGGGCAGAACTGGCTTACCGGTTTGGAGCCAACCGGGTGGTGCTGGGTCGGGAACTGAGCCTCAGGGACATTGAGCGCATTGCCAGCAGCACGGACATTGAACTCGAGGTGTTTGTGCACGGGGCGCTGTGCGTGTCCTACTCGGGCCAGTGCTTTTCCAGCGAAGCCTGGGGCGGACGCAGTGCCAACCGGGGCCAGTGTGCGCAGGCCTGCCGCTTGCCTTACGACCTGATCGTGGATGGGCAGTACCGCAACCTGGAAGAAGCACGTTACCTGCTCTCCCCTGGCGATCTTTACGCCCTCCATCAGGTACCCGAACTCATGCGCATCGGGGTGGACTGCTTCAAGATTGAAGGCCGTTATAAGGGTCCAGAATACGTGGCCATCACCACCCAGGCCTACCGCAAAGCCATCGACGAAACCTGGGAAATGGGCAGCTTTCACATCACGCCAGAAGAAGAAAGAGACATCGAACAGGTGTACTCACGGGGTCTGGGTCCCTGGTTCATGCAGGGCACCAACCACCGTCAGGTGGTGAGAGGCCGGGCTCCTCGCCACCGTGGGGTCAAACTTGGCGAGGTCACCGAAGTTGGGCGGGGATTTGTCCGGGTCAAATGCGCTTTTGAACCCAAGCCCGGAGAGGGTCTGGTCTTTGATGCCGCCCACCGCCGCAGCCCTGAACTGAAAGAGGAAGGGGGCAACATCTATGAGGTCTCCCCTGTCAAAAAAGGCGTGTATGAGCTGCGTTTTGGGAATGGTCAGATTGATTTTTCCAGAATTGCCGCTGGAGACTGGGTGTGGCGCAGCAGCGACCCCACCCTCCAGAAAAAACTGAAACCGCTGACCGAGGCCAGCAAGCCTGTCTACACCCGTCCAGTGAACTTTGAAGTTTATGCCCGGGCAGGTGAACCCATGACCCTGGTGGCAATGGACACCGAAGGCCACAGTGTGGTGGCCGTGTCAGAGGGTCCTGTCCAGCTTGCCCAGAACCGTGCCCTGACTTCAGAGAGCCTGCAAGCACAGCTGGGCAAACTGGGAGGCACCCCTTTCCATCTGGCAGACTTCCATGCAGATCTGCAAGAAGGCCTTTTCATGCCTCTGGGAGAACTGAACACCCTGAGGCGTCAGGCGGTAGATGACCTGCTGGCCCTGCGAGGTGAATTGCCGCAGCGCAACGTCAAGGCGGCAATTCACCTGGGAGGATTTCAGTCTCACAGTGCAGGTCAGAACGCTCCAGCAGAGCCACAACTTCACCTGCTGGTCCGCACCCCCGAACAACTCGAAGCGGCCATTGAGATGCAACCTGCATCCATCACCCTGGACTATCTGGAGCTGTATGGCCTGAAACCCAGCGTGCAGAACGTCAAGGAGGCAGGCATTCGCGTCAGGGTGGCCAGTCCCAGAATCCTCAAACCCACCGAACAGAACATCCAGAAATTCCTGCTGTCTCTGGACTGTGAAATCCTGGTGCGTTCAGGAGGGCTGCTCGAAGGCCTGCTGCAGGTGGAAAATCGTCCTGCACTCATCGGAGATTTCAGCCTGAACACGGCCAATGTCCTCACCGCTGACACCTACCTGGAACTCGGGGTGGATGTGGTCACCCCCACCCATGACCTGAATGCCCTGCAAATTGAAGAACTTGCCGAAAACATCGGTGGGGACCGCATCGAGGTGATTGCCTACCAGCACCTGCCCGTGTTCCACACCGAGCACTGCGTTTTCTGCCGTTTCCTCAGCGAGGGAACGGACTACACCAATTGCGGTCACCCCTGTGAATCGCACAAGGTGGCCCTGAAAGACAAACGGGGCCTCATGCACCCCGTGATGGCTGATGTCGGTTGCCGCAACACCGTTTTCGGAGCCGAAGCCCAGAGCGCCACCAAACACCTGACAGGCTGGCTGGAAAGTGGCATCCAGAACTTCCGTCTGGAATTTGTGCATGAAAGTGCAGCAGAAGTCCGTCAGGTCACCCTGGCCTACCAGAGTTTCCTGTCAGGTCAAATGGGTGTGATGGAGCTGGAATCCCGCCTGCAGGAGCTCACCTCCCAGGGCATCACCGAAGGCAGCCTGTTTGTGCCCCATGATTTCGAGAACCTGACCCAGTTGATGTGATTCAACTCAAAAACCACAGGGGTGAGCCATCGGCCCACCCCCTCGTTTGCATTTGTTTGCAGGCGTCAGAAATGCTGGTCTGTGCTCAGGGCTGCATCCCTCTGGCCAGGAAGGCGTTTTTCACGGCTGTGGCTGCTGTGGTTCCGTACATGCTCTGTGCGGTATCCACGGTGGCTTTTGCTGCAGCATTGAAGCTGGTGTCTGGTGCAAATTTGAACTGGGCGTTGATGATCACCCGGTCTGCCTTGTAAGCTCCCAGCGCTTTGCGGATGTCAAACAGGGCTCTCGACCAGATTTCTCCATCTGCGTGGACCTGCCCCACCTGGTCTGCAATGGTTTTGTTTTTGTCGGTGCGCCTCAGGCAGTGTGGGGCGTTGGTGTAACTGACGCTGTCCCAGTCGGCAATGCAGGCCAGGTCTGCTTTGATGGGAGCACCATATTTTTTCGCCACCGCTTCACCCACGGTGAGGGCCAGATAGTCCCCGAAGGCCTCACCAATGGCGCCTGCTTCCAGTGAACTGCCAAAACCGGTGACCTGGGCGTCATGCACGGCATGTCCATATTCGTGGACGATCACTTCTCCGTCTTCTGCATCGTCGACACCACCTTTACCAAGGCGAATCTCGTCTTTGGTGTCGATGCTGTAGGAGTTGTCCTGTCCCCACTGGTTGATGCGCACATCCTGCGACTCCATGTTGACGGGAGGGAGTTCCCCGGTTCCAAAGCCCAGGCTTTGAATGTATTTTTGCGCTTCGGTGATCCAGAAATAGGCCATCACCTGTTCAAACTGGTCGCTGCTGCGGGTGTAATTCAGGGGTGCAGAAGTCACCTGCACGGGTTTCCCTGTTTCACTGCGCACAGTGGCCCACTTGCCCTGCAGGGTTCCGCTGCCATCAAGGTCGGTCAGGACCACTTTGTAATATGCACTGGAGGGGACGGCACTGTCTGCGTCTTTGCTGTCCTGAAGGGTCTGGTCTCCAGTGGTCTGCACCGGGTTGGGCAAAAACACCTGCGCGTTGGCAGTGGCAGGACCACCAGCCAGCTTCTGGGAAGTGAACCCGGTCTGATTCTGGGTGCTGTTGCAAGCGGACAGCAGCAGGGCACAGGCCATCATGGTGTAGCGTCTGGTCATGAGAAACCCCTTTTGAGCGAAGTGTTGTGCTGAATTTGTGTGATCTTAACTTACCATTCTGACCCGTTTCTGACCCAGAACTGACGATGGGCTGAATCCACAACATAAGCATGTTGACTTACTTTGCTCTGCATCAGAACAAAATGAGGCATCAGGAGACACCACATGAAACGCAAAATTGGCACACGGGAAGTCAGTGCCCTGGGCATGGGCTGCTGGGCCATTGGTGGAGAATGGTTCGCTGGAACACAACCTCTGGGCTGGGGCAAAGTGGACGATCAGGAATCCATCCGTGCCCTGCATGCAGCACTCGAGCTCGGCATCACCCTCTATGACACTGCAGACATTTACGGGTGTGGGCACAGCGAACGCATTCTGGGTGAAGCTTTTGGGGGCAGAGACGACATCTTCATTGCAACCAAGTTCGGCAATGTTCCCGATGAGGCCACAAAACAGGTCCTGGGGGAGGACACCTCTCCTGAATACATCGTGCAAGCCTGCGAAGCGAGCCTGAAGCGCCTGAGGAGGGAGCACATCGACCTCTACCAGCTTCACATCAACTTCCACGATCTGGACACCTCTTTCAGAATTGCAGAAACCCTGGAGCGCCTGGCCGAAGAAGGCAAGATCCGCGCTTTTGGCTGGAGCACCGATGATCCAGAGCGGGCAAAAGCCTGGAAACAGTACCCCCATTACCAGGCGGTTCAGCACTCCCTGAACGTCATGCAGTCCACCCCCGAGATGCTGAAAGTCTGTGAAGAGCTTGACCTTGCCAGCATCAACCGTGGACCCCTCGCCATGGGTCTACTCACCGGGAAATTCAGTGCAGGACATCAGCTGAGCGACACCGACATCCGGGCCAAGAGCCCTGACTGGATGGTGGCCTCGGGCTGGTTTGAGCACGGAAAACCAGGAAAGGCTTTTTTAAAACGGCTGGAAAGTGTAAGAGAAGTGCTGGCTTCAGATGGCCGGACCCTGGGCCAGGGGGCACTCGCCTGGATCTGGGCAACCAGTGAGAAAACCATCCCCATCCCTGGATTCCGCACCGTGAAGCAGGTTCAGGAGAATGCTGGAGCCCTGCAATACGGTCCCCTGCGGGCAGAACAACTGCAGGAAGTTGAAAGGCTGCTGGGACGGGCCTGATTCAGGACAGCAGTTTTCGAATGACCACGCCCTGCAGTTCCTCGGTGGACGTGCAGGCGTTGATCTCTTCTCTTGGGATCAACAGTTTCAACTGGCCTTTGTGGATCATGTACACGTTGGGCGCTTCCGTGCTGCCATATTTGCGGGTGAAGGTGTCCCTGCACAGGAAACGCGAAGGGAAAGGCAGGCTGGACACAAAAGCACGCCACTGGGCATCCCGGCCCAGAATCCCGTGCGTCATGGCATACAACTTGCAGGGGTGCCTGTCTGGAACAAAAGCAGCCTGGCTCCAGGAGCCCAGGCGGCTCAGAAAACGGGCATCTGTGTTGTACACGAAGATCAGCCTCTCCACGTTTCCCACTGTAAGCACTGCCCGGCGGTTTTACAGTGACGGTTTTGTTGCCCGTATCCGTCACGACCCTCGTAACACTTGCGCTGCACCGTGAACAGCCACAAAGGCCTGCTGCCCTTCCATAAGCTGTGCGTTGTGGTGCGTGTGCACCAGCAGTTCCTGGTCTCCGCACATGCAGGTGTAGGTCACATCATGGCCCTTGTATTCCATGTACTTCACTGTGACCGGCACTCCCTGATCCACAAAAATGATGTCTTCTGGACGGATGGACAGCAGAACTGGACCTTTTGCCTCTTCACTGAGGGAGAGACGACCAAGACAGGTGTCGGCACTGTGGCCAGAAGCCCTGGCACTGATCAGGTTGCTGCGGCCCAGAAAGTTTGCCACAAATGCAGTGCGGGGGGCCTGATACACCTCTGGAGGGGAGCCAATCTGTTCGATCCTGCCTGCTCGCATCAGCATGATGCGGTCTGCAAAACTCAGGGCCTCCTCCTGGTCGTGGGTCACCAGAATGGCGGTCATCCCGGCCTCCCGCAAAATGGCTTTGACCTCCTGTCGGGTGGTGTGCCTGAGGGCAGCATCCAGGTTGGAGAAGGGTTCATCCATCAGAATGAGTTTCGGTCTGGGAGCAAGGGCACGGGCCAATGCGACCCGTTGTTGCTGGCCTCCGGAGAGTTCATGGGGGAAACGTTTGGCAAAGATGTTGAGGCCCACCAGACCCAGCACCTGTGCAGTGCGCTCTTCACGCTCTTTGCGAGACATGTTCTTCAGGCCAAACATGACGTTCTGGGTCACGTTCAGGTGAGGAAACAGGGCATAGTCCTGAAAGACCATTCCGACATTGCGTTTTTCAGGCGGCAGAAGCGACTGCTGGTCCATCAGGGTGTGGCCATCGAGAACCACCCTTCCCTGGTCTGCCCTTTCAAATCCGGCAATCACACGCAAGGTGGTGGTTTTGCCGCACCCGGAAGGACCGAGCAGAGCCAGCATCTCCCCTTTCTGAACCGTGAAGGAGAGGGCATCAAGCACGGCAGGAAACCCTGCTGCATAACGTTTGGTGAGGTGTTCCACCCGCAAAACTTCGGTCATTTCTTCTCCTGGAGCACCAGTGCTGCAAAAAGCCCGGACACCAGCACGATGGTGATGGCGTAGGGAGCAGCATCGGCAAACATGGCTTCTGAGGTGTAGGCCCACACGTTTTTGGCCAGCGTTTCAAATCCGATGGGGCTCAGCAGGAAGCTGAGGGGAAGTTCCTTGAGGACACTCAGGAACACCAGTGACAGGCTGGCCAGGAGGCCCGATCGCATCAGGGGAAAGGTGACCCTGGCAAAGGCCTGCATGGAGTTGTACCCCAGAGACCTCGCAGCTTCTTCCAGCCTGGGGGTGGCCTGATACAGACTGGCCCGCACCGGACCAATGGCTTCTGCCAGAAAGTGCAGCACATAAGCCCCGATCAGGAGGGTCAGCGTCTGGTAAATGCCCGGAACAGCTTTCAGTGAAAAGAACACCAGGGCAAGCGCAAGGGCCAGTGGAGGGGTTGCATACCCAAAATAGGCGCTGCGTTCAATCAGGCGGGTCCAGAAGCCAGGATAACGCACCCCCAGGTAGGCAGGTGGAATGGCCAGCACGGTGGTGAGCAGAGAGGCAGGAAGGGCCACCTGCACGGAATTCCACAGCACCTGTCCCCAGTCCTGCACCCCCTGTTCAATGCCCTGCCTGAGCCAGAAGAGGATGGCACTGAGCGGCACAATCAGGGTGGCTCCAGCGACCAGGGCCACAAAAACCAGGGCCGGGATGTTCCACATGCCGAGGTTCATCACAGGGGCTTTGCGTGCAGCCCCACTGCCGGATCTTGAGAGGCGCAGTCTGCTGAGCAGTCGGGCTTCCAGCCAGAGGGTGGAAGCGGTCACCGCCAGAAGCATCAGGGAAAGCCATGCTGCGTAAACACGGTCAAAAGCGGCGTTGTACTGCTGGTAGATGGCATAACTGAAGGTCTCGAAACGCATCAGGGACACCACCCCGAAATCCCCGAACACGTGCAGGGCAATCATCAGGCTTCCGGCGTACCAGGCAGGTCTGAGTTGCGGCAAGGTCACCTGCCAGAACACCTGCATGGGGCTGCGGCCCAATGATCTCGCAGCTTCTTCCAGGCTGGGGTCCAGGTTGCGCAGGGTGGCCCAGAAATTCATGAAGAGGTAAGGGAAATTGAACAGGGTCAGGACGCCCAGTGCACCCCAATACCCCACCGGGTGAGGCCAGCGAATGCCCGTCAGGGTTTCAATCATTCCCTGGGTGCCACTTGCAGCAAGAAGGGCATATGCACCCACGTATCCGGGAACCGCCAGAGGAAGCACACCCAGAAAAACCCCGACTTTGCGCAGCACAAAATTGGTGCGGGTGGTCAGAAAGGCCAGAGGGAGCGCAATCAGGGTCGCTGCAGTCAATGTGCCCAACATCAGGATCAGGGTGTTCCAGAGGAGTTCCAGATTGCGCACCCGGAACACAATCTCACGGAGGTCTGCTCCATCGGCCTGCAAGGCACGCAACACCAGATACACCAGGGGAATCATGACGCCCAGTGCGGTCAGACTGGACAGGACAACAAACAGTTTTGGTGGACGCGGAGAGGATTTCAGCACAAAGGTACCTGACACTGGGGACTTGCCATCATCAAGGTGACTATACCCATCGGATTTCCAGAATACAAAAACGGAGAGCACATTTGGCTCTCCGCTACAGTCACTTTAACAGACATCTGATGAGGGTTACAGCAATCCCACTTCACGCAGCAGCTTCTGGGCCTGCTCCAGACGGGGACCAAACTTCTCCTGATCGATCTTGGGGCTCAGTTTGGCAGCGTCTGCAAAGGGCAGCAGGGTGGAAGGCAGGATGGTGTTGTTGGCGGTGGGATACTCGAAGAGTTCTCCGGTGAAGAACTGCTGGGCTTTGGCACCCACCAGGTAATTCAGGAACTTCAGGGCATCTGCACGCTTCTTGCTGGTCTTCAAAACCCCAGCACCCGTCACCAGGGCGAGGCTTCCGGGGTCACCAGCCTGGAAGTAGTGGGTCCCGATGGGCGCACCGGATTTCACAAAACGCTGGATGTAGTAGTGGTTGGTGATGGCAATGTCAATCTCACCATTGCGGATGCCTTCCATCATGGCCACATTGGAAGCAGCATAGGATTTGGGCTCCAGAGCCTTCATGCCCAGCAGCCATTCTCTGGTGGCCGCTTCACCTTTCAGGGCAATCATGGCCCCCACGAAGTCCTGGAAGCTGGCGTAGGTGGGGGTCCAGCCGACTTTGCCCTTGAATTCAGGGTGTTTGGGCAGGTCCATCACGCTCTTCGGCAGGGCTTCGGGCTTGATTTTGGTGGTGTTGTAGGCCATCACCCGGAAACGCACAGAGAGGGGAATCCAGGTGTTGTTGTTGGGAGCGTAGGCTTCAGGGAACTTCTGGACCAGGCTCTTGGAGAGGGTGCTCAGCAGGCCCGCTTCATTGGCAATGCCGAGGGTGCCGGAACTGTTGGCCCACAGCAGGTCTGCAGGGCTGGCCTTGCCTTCTTCTTGAAGGGCAGCCAGGATGGCAGAATCGGTGGCGTAACGCACGTTCACCTTGATGCCCGTGTCTTTTTCGAACTGCTGAACGATGGGGTCAACGAGCCCTTTGCTGCGGCCCGTATATACAGTGATGCTCTTGCTCTGTGCCAGTGCAGCCCCTGCCAGCAGGCCTGCCAGTGTCAGTACGACCATTTTTTTCATGCGTGTCTCCCTGGAGGCAAGTGGAACCATGGGAAGATGGAAAAGTGTACGGAAAGGAATCCATCGGATTCCCATTGCCTCGTGTCAGCCTAAATCCTAAGTAAGGTACTCGGATTTGTCAACTAAGACACACAGGCATCCACCCAGTTCTGAACAAAAATGCAAAACAAAAATCCCGCAGATGCGGGACAGTGTTGTTTGATGACCTGTGTTTTGCTGGTCTTTATTGTGGCTGTACCCGGTCTGGAATCAGAAAAAGGCGAATCCAGTTCGGTGCATTCCAAACCCAGGATGCAGAACGCTGGAGCGTTGAAGTGGACACCATCTCGTACACTGCAGGCTGCAAACTCTGGCTTGGGTAAGCACCACTGGCACTGATCGGAAAGGACAGCACCACACTGGAGACCAGCACCAGACCCAGCAGGCCACCCATGACGCCTCCCAGGATCTTGTACATGAACGACTCCACCTGATTGCGCACCAGGAAGGCAAGCCCCTGAGAGAATCCCAGACCGACCACCAGGGTGATCAGGACTGCGACCCACCCGGTGAATGTTCCAAAGCTGGCCATGATGGGCAACAGCAGGAACACCACCAGTGCCCAGATTGCACCACCCACCCCACGCTTGAAGCCCAGAATCACAATGCCAGACCACAAAACCATGAGTAAAGCGTCGAGGATGTTCAATTGCCAAGTCATATGTCCTAGTATGACCTGTAAAAGCCGTAAAATAAAGTTATGATTCGAATCCTGCTGGTAGATGACCACGCCCTGTTCCGCCAGGGCATCAAGAGCCTCCTCGAAAGCGAAGGGGACATCCGTGTGATTGGTGAAGCGTCCAATGGCCGTGAGGCCATCCGTTTCGCTGCCGAGACCAAGCCCGACCTGATCCTCATGGACATCCAGATGCCTGAACTGGACGGAGTGAAAGCCTGCCAGAGCATCCTGGAAATCGATCCCCAGGCCAGGGTCATCATGATCACCATGTACCGCCAGGACAGTTATGTCTTTGAGGCCCTCAAGGCCGGAGCACGCGGTTACGTGCTCAAAGATGCAGACGCCAGCACCCTCATTGACGCCATCCGCCGGGTGGCCGAGGGCGAGGCCCTTCTGAACGCAGACCTCGCTCAAAACGTTCTGGACGACTTCCGTCACAAGAAGGAAGTTCTTCCCAGCGAGAAGCATGCCGACCTCAACGAGCGTGAGACCATGATCCTGCGTCTGCTGGCCCAGGGGCACAGCAACCAGGAAATTGCCATCAAGATGGACATCAGCGAGAAAACCGTGCGCAACAGGCTCTCAGAGATCTTCGCCAAACTGCAGCTCAACAACCGCACCCAGGCTGCGCTCTACGCCATCCGCGAAGGCATTGCCAACCTGGAATGAAGAAAAAAACCGAAGCCCAGAAACGCATGTTCAGGGCAGGCTGTCAGCGCACCTGGGAAATCACCACCCTGGAGCCTGACCTGGCCTACCTGGAACTGGCCTTTCCAGAGTGCCCCACCTGCCCCCACCGGGTGGAGCCTGAAGGAGCAAAGCCTTTCTGCACCCTGCGTCCCCAGGATGCCCCCCATCCTTTTGCAGGTCTGGGCAAGCTGAAGCTGTAAACTTCCCTCTGTGGACAAAGTGGACAAAAATGTGAATGCACTGCCTCCGGTTCTGGCCGAACTGGTCCAGCGTTTTGACGGTGAACTCTCGCTCTGTGTGTCAGACCTGCAGGGCGAGATGCTGTTCTGCCATGAAGCCCGTCAGGTGTTCAAAGCCGCCAGCCTGATCAAGCTTCCGATTCTGAGCTGTGCCCTGAAAACTGTGGAAACTGGAGCCCTCTCTTTGCAAGACAGGCTGCCCCTCGCTGCACAGGACCAGGTTCCGGGCGCCGGAGTGCTGCATGAGATGGAAACAGGTCTGGCCCTCACGGTGAAAGACCTCTTGACTTTGATGATCATTGTCAGCGACAACACAGCCACCAATGTGCTGATTGAGCGTCTGGGTCGGGACACCATCAATCGGCACATCCAGCAGATCGGCCTCAAAGACACTTTTCTGGTCGGGAAACTGCAGATGCCCCCTGAGCTCCAGAATGAACTTCAGAGGACAGGGCAGCGCAGCACCACCAGTGCCGCAGACATGAACCTGTGGCTCCTGAAACTCTGGCAGGGACAGTTGTTGAACCCTGAACACACGGCGCTGGCCCTTGGCATCCTCAAAAAGCAGCAGGACCGTCTGGTCATTGCACGCCGTCTCCCCCGCAACAGCGATGGAGAATTGATGTTTGAGGTGGCCAGCAAGAGTGGCGAGATCCAGTACCACAGGCACGACGTGGGGATTGTTTTTGCAGAAAAACCCTATGCAGTCAGCCTGCTGTCCAGAGGGTCAAAAGACCTGAGGGAACATCCCGATCACATCCTCACCTTAAGCCTGGCTGAGGTCTCTGAGCGAATTTTTTATCTCATGCAAGCCCTCTGAGACAGGTCTTTACATTTCGGGACGTTCGTCCCAACGTCACCTTGACAGTTGCATAAAATATAGGGATGTGTAGGTGTGAGGTCCCTCGGGCGGCGAGGAAGCTGAGCGGCACATGTTATGCTACTTGGTGCTAGATTTCCTGAGATAGGTAGGTCAAATGGAACGGAATGATACAACCATACCGGCAGTGTCCCTGATCGTGGCGGCAATATTCTGGGTGATATTGCTGTTCCTGTTCAACTCCACCCTGAAATCCCACCACGGTGCTGCCGAGGGTGCCAAAGAAGCACCTGCCGCTGCAACCGCCGCTGCCAGCGACTGGCAGACTGGCGGCAAAGCCATTTATGAAGCCAACTGCGCAGGCTGTCACGGTGCAGCAGGTGAAGGGGGCTTTGGTAAGGCCCTGGCAGGCAGTGGATTCGTCACGGGCGACCCTGCTGGAGTCATCAACATCATCCAGAAAGGCAAAGGCGGCATGCCCGCTTTCCCCCAGCTGAACGAAACCCAGCTTCTGGACGTGGTGAATTACATTCGCAACAGCTGGGGCAACAAAGCTGACATCGTCAGCCCTGAGATTTTCGCTGCCAAAGGAGATGAGGAAGCCAAACTGGCGGCCCTCAACCGCTCCCGTTTTGTGCCCGACCACCTGGGCCTGCCCGAAATTTTCCTGACCACCTTCATCATCATCCTGACCATCTACGGCCTGATTGGTCTGTACTCCGCCTGGGCTGAGGGCGAAACCCTGAAACCCGGCTTCCACGTGGTGCGCAGCAACAACCTGGCTTTTGGAGGCATTGTGCTCTCCATGGTGGGTGTGTTGTGGTTCGGCTACCTGTTTGTCAAACAGATTGTGATGGGCATTCAGGGCTCCGAAGCTGAAAAAATTCAGCCCATCAACGTGACGGCTGAAGGCACCTACGCAGCCATGGTGCTGCTCTTGCTGGCAGCTGCCCTGATGCTGTACAAGAAGTACTTCATGGACGGCGAAGCCCTGGTGGAAGACGCCTCCGGCGAATTCCCCTGGTAACGAGGAAAAAAGATGAGTGACGAAAAACTCCCAAAAAGTGAAATCAGTCGCCGCAAGTTCGTGACCGGCGCGCTTGGCGTCACTGCCGGTGTGGGTGTGCTGTCTCTGGCCAGCGTGGTGGGTGCACTGAAGCCCGCCAAACGTCCCCCCACGGCAGAGCAGAAACCCCCTGCCGCAGGTGACGTGCTGGTCCATGCAGGCGACACCAACAAAGGACAGCCCATCAAGGTCTCTGAACTGAAACCCGACGGCCAGATGATCAAAGCCTGGCCCAAAGGCGAAGTGGTCAAAGACCAGAACGACAACAACCTGCTGGTGTTGTTCCGCTACCCTGAAGGCACCCTCAAAGAGCCCACCAAGATGGAAGACACTGCTCAGGGCATCGTGGTGTACGGTGGCATCTGTCAGCACCTGGGCTGTCAGGTCAACCTGAAAGACGACGGGTCCCTGCTGTGCCCCTGCCACTCCGGTTCCTATGACCCCAAAGCAGGTGGTGAAGTGATCGGTGGACCACCTCCCCGTCCCCTCCCCCAGCTTCCCATTGAAATCAAAGACGACCAGATCGTGGTGAAGAGCTACTATGTGCGCCCCCGTTACGGTGAGTCTGTTTCTGACTGGCAAGCCAACCGTGCAGAGGCCGAAAAGGGAGGAGCGTAAATGAACCAGTGGCTTGACGAGCGTTTACACATCAGCCGCCTGAACGACAAGTTCCTGCGCAAAGCCTTCCCGGTGCACCACAGCTTCTTCCTGGGTGAAATCACCCTCTTTGCCCTGGTGATTTTGATTCTCAGCGGCATCCTCCTGACCTTCACCTACGAACCCAGCACCAAACTGGTGGATGGGGTCCCTGCTGCTTACGCCAGCATCCTGAAGATCAACAGCATGCCTTTCGGGGACATGCTGCGCCGCATCCACCACTGGAGCGCCAACATCATGGTGGGTGCTGCAGTGATCCACATGTTCCGCATCTACTTCAGTGGGGCTTTCAAACGTCCCCGTGAAATCAACTGGTGGGTGGGCTTCCTGCTGCTGATTTTCAGCGCCCTGACCGCTGTGACTGGCTACTGCCTTCCCTACGATCAGTTTGCTTTCGCCACCCTGAAAGTGATCTACGGCATCACCAGCAGCGTTCCCTTCATTGGCGGATGGCTCGCTGAACTGTTCTTCGCCGGGGCGTTCCCTGGTGAAGGCATCATCTCCCGCTTCTATGGCTACCACATCATGCTGCTTCCTGGCATCCTGCTGGGCCTGACCGCTGTGCACATGCTGCTGATGATCAAACAGAAGCACACCCAGCCCGGTTACGCCGCCAAGATCGCCTACAAGAAGATTGTGGGGGTTCCTCTCTCCACCCAGCAGAGCATCATCATGATCATCCTGTTCGTGCTGATGACCGCGATCATTGTGCTGTTCAGTGCCTTCATTCCGGTGCACCCTGTGGAAGTGTATGGCCCACCCAGCAACTCCACTCCTGCCATCAAGCCTGACTGGTACCTGCTGTGGATCTTCGGGATTCTGGCGATCATGCCCCCCGAATTCATCCACCTGCCTGAAGACCCCACCCTCATCACCCCCACCCAGCAGGCCCTGGCCACCCTGTTCAACCCCGAGTTCATCGGTGCCATGCTGATTCCCGGCCTGATCCTGGCTCCCGTCATGCTGGCTCCCCTGCTGGACCGTGGCAAGGAGAACCTGTACTACGCCGAAAACCCCACCGAGCATCCCAAGCGTCTGGCCCTGGGTCTTGCCTGGTGCGCCCTGATGATCGTGCTGTCAGTGGCAGGCTACAAGCCTGAAATTCAGACTGCATTCGAAAATGCCCGTGGTGTTGCCGAAATGGGTGCAGAGGCTGCTTCTGCCGCCAAAATCCAGATCGAAAACCAGGTCAAGATGATGCTGTACGCTGCCATTGTGGTGTTCCCCATCATCATTTACATCCTGACTTTCGGGATTGTTCGCATGATCAAGAACAGCCGTGAAAGTGACGCCCGTGAAATGAAAGCCTTCCAGGAAATGCTGGCCCGCGAAGCTGAGCAGGGCCATGGACATGGCGGTCACGGTGGTCATGGTCGTGCACACGGTCACGACGACTGAGCCCCAGTTCTGAAGCGCTCTGGAGGCGATGCATGCAGCATCGCCTCCTTTTTTGGAGAATGAAGACATGTCAGACACCCTGCGTTACTTTGCTGAACAGGCCAGAGCCCTGAACCTGGAGCTGCAGAATCTGAAAGAGAGCCCGGTTGAAGACCTCAGGGCCTTCACCGAACAGGTGCTCACCGAACTGGTGGCTCTGGGTTTACTGGAAGACACCAGCAGCATCGGGTGCTATACGCATTACGCTGGAAAAGGCGGAGATGCATGAGACAGCCTCCAGCCTCCAATTTTTGATACAATACCTGGGCTGAGCCTGAAAAGGCTGACTCACACACAAGAACCGGGCAATTTTCGGAGGATTTCTCTGAAAACCTGCCCGATGTGCTGAAAATCCCCAGAGGTGCAACCATGGCAGGTCATAGCAAGTGGTCCCAGATCAAACGCAAAAAGGGTGCCAACGACAAAAAACGCAGTGCCATCATCAGCAAACACATTCGTGCCCTCACCAATGCCGTGCGCAGTGGCGGAAGTGGCGATCCTGCAGGCAACCTGGCACTGAAAAACGCCATTGCCGCAGCCAAAGCGGACACCGTTCCGGTGGACAACATTGAAAATGCCATCAAGCGGGCTGCAGGGGCCAGCGAAGGGGCCACCGAGTACAAAGAGATCGTGTACGAGGGGTACGGGCAGGGCGGAACTGCCATCCTGATTGAAACCCTGACCGACAACGTCAACCGCACGGTGGGCGAGGTGCGGTCCGTGTTCAACAAAAAAGGTGGCAACATGGGCAACAGTGGCTCTGTGGCCTGGCAGTTCGACAAAAAGGGCATCATTCAGCTGAGCAAGAACTCTCCTGAGGCCCAGGAAGCCGCCATCGAACTGGGTGCCGAAGACATCGAGGAAAACGAAGATGGAACCCTGACCGTCTACACCGCCCGTGCAGACCTCTTTACCGTCTCCGAAGGCCTCTCGGGAGCAGGTTTTGATGTCACAGAGGCCAGCCTGCAGAACATTCCCCAGAATACGGTGGCCCTCAGCAGCGAAGACGCCGAGAAGCTGATGGTGCTGATCGAGGCTTTGGAAGACCTCGATGATGTGCAGACCGTGACTTCCAACGCCGATTTCAGTGCGCTGGAAGAATAAAAAACTCTGATTGACCATGACCGGGCAAGTGCCCGGTTTTTTGCTGCCTTCTCATGCAGAATCATGCGGTTTACATTCTGGGCAGGTCAGGACAGGTACAATGGCTTAAATTCTGAATCCGGGAGCCTGTAAGGCTTCCACTCAGATGAAAGATGATCCCTTTCGTCCTGTCTGTTTCAGCGTTGGCAGGATCTGAATCCACAGGAGCAAGCATGTTCACCCAGGCAGTTCGCTTTGACAATGGTCCCAAACTCCACCCGATGTCCACCGAGACCTTATATCCGGTGAACACCCATGTGATTGTCCAGTCCAGACGGGGGCTGGAAGTCGCTCTGGTGCGCACAGAGCATCAGGAAACCCCCAGACGGGATCATGGTGGCATGATCCTGCGCGCCGCAACCCCCGAAGACCTGCAGGCCCGTGAAGAGAACCAGAAACGGGCCGAAGAGGTCAAATGGTACCTGCGGGCCAAAGTCCGTGCCCGCAAACTTCCCGTGAAGATTGTGTCGGTGGAATTCACCCTGGACCAGTCCCTGCTCACCATGGCCTACAGCGCAGAAGAGCGGGTGGAACTGTCCAGCCTGATTGCAGACCTGCGCCACATCACCCCCGCCAAGGTGAATTTCTTTGCTGTGGGCCCAAGAGAACAGGCCGCCACCCTGGGTGCCCTGGGCATGTGCGGACGGGAATCCTGCTCCAGCACCCACTTGCAGGAGTTTGCCCCGGTCAGCATTCGCATGGCCCGAGACCAGCAGTTGCCCCTCAATCCCGAGAAACTCTCTGGCCCCTGTGGTCGCCTGCTGTGCTGCCTGCAATACGAGCATGAAATGTACCAGGAACTGCTGGCCGAATTGCCCAGAAAGAACGCCAAGATGTGCCACACCGAATCTGGAGCCTGCGGCAAGGTGGTTAAACTCAGTCCCCTCAGAGGCACCCTGGAGCTTCTGACTGAGGATGGCACCATGATTGAAGGCAAACCCGAGGAGTTCAGCAAACTGTGATGGACACGGGCGCACTGAACAGCTGGGGGTGGCTCCTGCTTGCAGGGGTCATGGTGTACCTGGCTTTCACCGTGCTGTCCCGTTTCTCTGAAGCCAGTGCCCGCTTTGTGCTGGCTGCGGGAATGGCTGTCCTCAGTTACCTGCACCCCGATTACTGGTGGCTGGGAATCATTGGCCTGGTTCAGGCCATGCTGCTGATCTTCATCCACTGGAGGGTGATCTATGGGCATCCCCATCTGCTCACCTGGATTCGCCTGACGGTCTTCACGCCAGAACTGCGCAGCCACTTTGAGCGCCTGTGGCTGCAGTGGAGGGGCCTCAGGCAGCTTCCCTTGCCGGAACACCCCCTTAAAGGGGATGTGCTGTACGTGCTGCAGGACGCCAGCATGCAATCCCTGAGAAGCACCATCCAGAGTCCCTCGCTGGACATCCTCATGGCCCTCCTCTCCCCTGATCCGGCCCAGACCTATGCAGCTTCCCGCAAACTCAAGATCGACTCTGGGTACTGGGTCGGACGGGCCATGTTCCTGCAGGGCCAGCAGACCCAGGACAACGTGAACCTGCAACTCGGCGCCCAGCGGATGCTCTCCAGCCTGAATGCCCGTGAAGAACTCTTCGCATGGAAACTGCTGGATGCAGAATCCCTGCTGGCCCCCTACGGTCTGCACATCAAGGAAGCCTTTCTGGCCCGCACACGCAGCACCCCTGCCACTTACACCCTTCTGGCCCTGATGGGACTCTTCTTCCTGTGGCAACTGGAAACCGGAGCCCTCAGCAGCATCCGTGGTCTTTCTGCCCTCGGGGCAAACCTGGGTGCTTACACCCTGGAGAGTGGAGAATACTGGCGGTTTGTCACCAGCATCTTTCTGCACGGTTCATGGCTGCACATTGGACTCAACGGGTTCTATCTCTTCCAGATCGGCAGGGAACTGGAACGCAAGATCGGCCCCAATGCCCTGATGTTTGCCTTCATCGTCTCAGGGGTGGTGGGAAGCCTCTTCAGCTCCCTCTTCGGGCATGCAGATGCCTCGGTGGGGGCCAGCGGAGGTCTGTTCGGACTGGTTGCTCTGGAAGCCACCCTGGCCCGTGGAGGGTTGCAACAAAGGCTCCGGAAACTGTCCACAAATCTGGGATCACTGCTCACCATGTTCCTGATCGGTTTCCTGATCCCAAACATCGACAACTGGGCCCACCTCGGGGGTTTGCTCACAGGTCTGCTGCTTGGTCTCAGCTACAGGCAACCCAGCCGCCAGGAACAGGCCGTCATGGGCGTGGTGGCAAGTGGCATCCTGCTGTGGGGTGTGATCAGCCTGCTGCTGTACCGCGCAGGCTGAAGCAGAATAAGCGTGAACACTTACGCAACTGGACTTGCAACCTCAAAAAAACCGTGCTATCATTCCCCTTGCCTAAGTCCGGGTCCTTAGCTCAGTCGGTAGAGCATGCGTCTCCAAAACGCAGGGTCGT
>NZ_BJXB01000041.1 GCF_007990775.1 Deinococcus cellulosilyticus NBRC 106333 = KACC 11606
CCCTACCCCCTCCCTACCCCCTCTCCCCCGTCCCAGACGAGTTTTTCAGACTTGACGTTTACTTTGAGGAGTGCTACAGTTTGGTCATTCCAGGCGAGACGAACATCTCCCAACAAGCCACACGCTTGTTGCAGGTGACCTCTTGCCTGAAGGAGGAAACATGAGCCAATATGCACTCTTCTCAACACTTCAAGCCCCTTACTTATTCCCCAGAGCCAGCGGCAGTCTCACCCAGATGAAAAAAGACATTTTTAAACTTCTGCAAAGGATTCCAGACATCAAGTTCTGCACAGTCAGAGCCCTGGATTATCACACCTACTCTGATCCCTCCCTGGTATTCGATACAACTCCAACCTTTGAAGACCTCCACTTCGAGCAAGGACAAAATTATGTTTCCATCCAGATTTGCCATGACAACATCATTGTTGATCTCCAGTTCACCTACAGCGAAACCAAAAACTACAGAGTGACCTATGCTTCTCTAGGTGATGGAAAACGTAGCAACCGTAGCCCTTCTCTGTCAGATCGCAGCTGGAAAATCTTACGCCCCAGATTCCAATCTCTGATTCCGAAAGCCTCAAAAGTTCATCCAGTAGATCCTCAGAGGACAACATGACCACTTTCACTGCCTATGTGGATGGCTCCTACTCCCCAGAGAAACACCTTGCTGCAGCTGCATGGGTAATCCTGCAAGACGACGAGCCCATCCACCAGGGAAAAGAACTCGTTCTGGAGGAACTCAGTTCAAGAAACATCACTGGTGAACTTCAAGCTGCCATCAAGGTGATCGACTACTGTGAAGCCAAAGGCATTCAAGACATCACCATTTTCCATGACCTGGAAGGTACAGGATACTGGGCTCGGGGAGAATGGAAACGCAAAAAGCCAGTCACACAAGCCTTTTACAGCAGAGTCCAAGACAGTACCGTCAGAATCAATTTCCAGTGGATTCAAGGACACTCAGGTCATTTCTGGAATGAGACAGTAGATCAGATGGCCCGCAAACTGTTGGAATAACCAAATCTACTCCAGCACCTTCACGCCCGAGCTGAAACGGTCCAAAGCCAACACAGCCCTGGCGTGATCCTCCTCACGCACGAAAGCCGTGATCAACCCCCGAGACACCACCGTCACCACCCAAACATCCCAACTCAACGCCTCCACCTCAAGATCCCGCAACACCCCCAACTCCACCAGAGAGCCAAAATCACACATTGAATTCAAGACGTCCTCGCTGGGCATGATCACCTTTCAAAACATCAATTCAAAGAAGCCAGCACCAACCGCGCCTGACGCTCATACCGCCTCGGCACATACGACCAGCCCAGAACCTGAAACTTCACTGGAGCCACCTCCAACACGGCAGCCACAGCTTCCGGGCCCAGAAGCCCCAGGCACACCAGGTCTTCCTCTGGAATGGATTTCATGATTTGCATTGATTCAGCGAGTGTGAAACGCAAACGCAGGATTGCAGGCATGGAGTCAAAATAGTGCACAACTGGTCATTTGCGGGTGACCCTGGGGTTGTCAAAAAAAACCCGAAAACGTCGTGTTTTCGGGCATGTTGCAAACAAAAAAGGCAACCCTGAGCATATCAAGGCTGCTTGCAAACAGAGAGTCAGATAAATGGTTTTTCTGGCAACAAATCAACAGAGGCTGCAATGATCAGGATCTCCAGAAAGGGTGACGCTGGAGAACGTTTTTTTCGCAGCGACAGGAGTTGCCAGGAGTCCTAGAATCAGACTGCACATCAAAACTGCTTTCAGCACACCATTCCTCATACCCTCAGGGTATCTCGGAACAGGCCTGCAACCCCATAAATTTGTTGCCAGCTATTTAATGTTCGCTTTTAAGGCCTGAACCACGGGGGAATAAATCACATGTGGATTTCCAAGCGTCTCCAACGCAGTTTTGTGCCGGGTCGAGGTGTAACGAACTTCGGATGGCATCGGATTGCCTTGCAACAATTCCAGAGCATACTGCGCCATACTACGTCTGGGATAGCGTTTCAGCACCTTCCCTGCGTGCACAGCCTGCGTTTCATGCACCACAATGAACTCACGCAAATATGGTTCCAGGTCCGGGTGCTTCTCAGAAAGCAGATAAAGAGTGACAGGCGTGAAATCTCTCATCCACCACAACAAAAATGCACGCTGGTAATCCTTCAGTGCAGAATACTGTTGCAGCAGAGTCTTATAGGCATTTTGGAACTCCTCACCACGCTCCAAAGCCGGTAGATTCGCATAAATCTGAATTGCTGTTGCAAAGAAAACCATGTTGATCAAACTGATGCCACTCGCGCTGGCATCCAGGCCTGTCCGCAGTTCATTCATGGCTTCCAGGTCATGGTTCATTGAGAGCGCGAGGGCGGTTGCAGCTTTAAGCATGAACCAGGTGATGCCTCTGCCTTTACTTGACCCAACTACCCTCTGCAAATCCTCCAGAAGTTGCGCACGTTTAAGCCGGTGATCGCGCACATGGTGAGAAGGCAAATTCAAATTGAACTCCCTGCCCAATCGCCTCAGCAACCTGAACGCCTGCGCCACTCGGGGCAGGGAAAAAGCAGCAGGTGCGTCCACAGCAGGCACCCGGCCCATATGTAAAGCGACCAGTGTGACCCTTGCCCATTCAGGCAACTGCTCTGGCACATCCCCCAACAGCCAGGAAAGAATACTTGCAAAACTCAAGCTGTTCACCTGCAACATGCTGTTGGGTTGTGAAGCCTGCGCCACCTGAAAATACAGACTGCGTGCAGCCTGCAAGTCATCGTTCACCATGTGCATGTATGCCGTTTCATACAGCACCACCAGGCGCGAGTGAGGATCACCGAGCACATCAGCCATCTGCAAAGCTTTGAAGTACATCTCCTGGGCAACAGCTTTCTTTTTCAAAACGTTTGCAGCAATCCCAATGGTCAGGTATGCACGATACATGGCTTCCAGGTTGGTGGTGTCTGCACCCAAAGTCCAGTCTGGCCGGAAACTGTCTGCAATGTACTGCAATTGGTCTTCATGCCCCTCAGCGCAAAGCAGCGCGAAATAAGTTGCTTTGCAGAGTGGGCAACGTGGGTGCTGGTAAACCTTGGCTTTTGCATCAGCATGCTGCCCAAATCGCAGCATAATTCGAGCGAGACGGGCATCACGAATGCTGCTCACAGGAAGTTCTTCCAGAGTCTGCTGGAGCTCAGGGAGCCGCTTTTCCTCCTCCACTTGCATGTAAAACTCATTCCACTCCTTGGGACAGCGGATCAAGTGTGCAAGTTCAATGGGGCTGGGGAAAGGCGTCATGTGTCTTTCAATGTACTCGATTCATCATTACAGCGTTCATGTCTTCCCATAAGGGAAATCCCCAATTAAAACACATGACTGACAACAACAAGCACAATGCTGATGCTGTCAACACCCACTGCTCTTTCTTATTCCGCTGATGGTCCTTATGCTGGGGCAAAGACCCACAAGGACACCCCCATGACCCAGAGAAAGAAACTGCTGAAACCCAGACTCCACGGTGAAGGCCAGATCCGAGAACGCAGCGACGGCAGGCTCGAATACCGCTTTTACGTCAAAGACCACAGCACCGGAAAGTCCGTCCGCAAAAGCGTCATTGCCCGGACCGAAAAAGAGCTCCTCGAAAAAATGCGGGCCGCTCAAATCGAAAACGCACAGGGAAAAAACTTCCAGAAGCTCAAAATCACCCTGGAAGAATGGCTCACCCAGCACGCCGAATCCCGCAAAACCAGCACAAGACCCAACACCCAAACCCAATACGGCCTGTACATCAAATACATCAGCAGCATCGGCAAGATCCCCCTGCAAGACGTCACCACCCAGATCCTCGACAACATGTACCAGGAGATGGCCAGGGCTGGATACTCCAAAAGCAGCATCACCCACACCCGCAGTTTCATCAACGCAGCCTTCAAACGCGCCATCAAATACGGCCTCTTACAGCACAATCCCAACACCAACACCGAAATTCCCGCAGTCCAACAAACCAAAATTGCCAAAGCCGTACCCCAAGAAGAAATCCACACCCTTCTGGAAATCGCCAAAACCACAAGGTATTACACCCTCCTCTACACCATCATCAGCACCGGCATGCGGCACGGCGAAGCCCTGGGCCTCAAATGGAGTGACTTCGACTGGCACGAAAAAAGCGTCACCCTGGAGCGCGCCGTCATCCTGGTGCAGCACAAAGTCGCAGTCAGTGGCCTCAAAACCAGCAATAGCGCCAGAACCGTGTACCTCCACGACCACCTGATTCAGGTGCTGCAGGAACACCAGCAACAACAAGAAGCCCTCAAACGAAACAACCCCAACTGGACCCACGAAGACTGGGTGTTCAGCACACAAGACGGCAAACCCCTCAGCCAGAACAACATCCGCAAAGTCTTCAAAACCCTGCTCACCCAGGCAGGCCTCCCCAACTACCGGATTCACGACCTCCGGCACTCCTTCATCACCTACCTGATTCACAAAGGCCTCGACCCGAAAACGGTCTCCTCCATCGCAGGACACGCAGACACCCGCATGACCCTGGACATCTACACGCAAACCCAGGAGTCCAGAAAGCGCCTGGCGGCCACTGAAATTGCAGGCTTTGTGTCCGCACAAAACCCCGAACAGGGGGCAAACGGGGGGCAAAACAAAAAACCCAGAGTTTCATGACTCTGGGTTTCATGCGTTTGACACGCCGTTGATCTGGTGGGCAGTGAGGGATTTGAACCCCCGACCCTCCGCTTGTAAGGCGGACGCTCTACCGCTGAGCTAACTACCCGTGCCGTAAGCTCAAATATCTTATTAAAGGCGGCCCCTTTCGTCAACCCCAGGATGGAACAGCAGAAGGCAGAGATTCAGTGCTTTGCCTTCCGCCCGCAAGCACGTAGTCAGAGTCAAGAAGAAAGCAGAAGTCTGAAGGCAATCCTGGAGCATGGGCTTTTTCCAGCACAAAAAAGACTTGCGCTTTCACCCCAGAGGCAGCTTATTGAGAAGTGTGTATCGATTCCTATGCTCCAGGCACAATCAGGAGTAGACTGTTCTCTTGATGCAGGAGACGGCGATCGAAACCCAGGGGCTCAGGGTGCGCTTTGGTGATTTTGTGGCCCTGGACAACCTTACACTTCAAATCCCCAGCGGTGCGTTTCTGGCCGTGGTGGGTCCCAACGGTGCAGGCAAGAGCACCTTCATGAAAACCCTGCTCGGACTGGTCACTCCAGAGACCGGACAGGTGAAGGTTCTGGGCAGACCTCCCGGAGCTTTCCCGGACCAGATCGGGTATGTGCCCCAGATCAAGACCTTTGACCGTTCTTTTCCTGCGGTGGCCATCGAACTGGTGCTGTCTGGCGTGCGTCAGGCGTGGCCTGGACCACTCAGGGGTCCCGAGCGCAAACTGGCCATTGAAGCTTTAGAGCGTGTCGGAGCAGACCGACTGGCAGAACGGCCCCTGGGTCGCCTCTCTGGAGGGGAGCTTCAGAGGGTTTATCTGGCCCGTGCTCTGGTCCGAAGGCCGAAGCTCATCTTGCTGGATGAGCCCGCCACCGGAATTGATGCTCTGGGCGAGAAGGACATGTACCACATGCTGGAAGCCTACCGCAAGGAAAGTGCGGCCACCATCGCCATGATCACCCACGATTTTGATGTGGCCCGGTACCATGCTTCCTATGTCGTCGTGCTGAACCGCACCCTCTACGGATGTGGTCACCCCTCCACCGCCCTGTGCGAAGACTGCCTGTCGAGGGCCTATGGTCACGGTAAACACGGCCACAAGAGGACCCTGTAAATGGAGCACTGGTAATGGAACTCTTTCAGGACTTTCTGACCCTCCCCTTTCTGCAACGCGCCCTGATTGCTGGGATCGTGATCGGGCTGATGTGTGGGTATTATGGTGTTTTTATCGTGCAGCGTGGCCTGAGCTTTCTGGGAGATGGTCTGGCACACGCAGCTTTCGGAGGGGTGGCACTCGGTCTGCTGCTTGGGTGGACTCCTCTGTGGGTGGCCCTGCCCTTCACGGTGCTGGTCAGTCTGGGCATCACCTACCTCAGGGAAAAGACTGAACTCCAGGGAGACACTGCAATCGGAATCTTCTTCGCTGTGTCCGTGGCCCTGGGTGTGCTATTTTTGGGCCTGAAGAAGGACTACACCGCCGATGCCTTCAGTTACCTGTTCGGCAGCATTCTCAGCGTGGGTGTGACCGACCTCATTGTGATCGGGGTGCTGCTCCTGATCACGATTCTGCTTGTTCCCAGAACCTGGAAACAACTGGCCTACAGCACCTTTGACCCGGAACTGGCCGCTTCAGATGGGGTGAATGTCCGGGGACTAAATTACTTTCTGTCGGTGGTGCTTGCTGTCACAGTGGTGGTGAGTGTCAAGGTGATCGGCATTGTGATGGTGGCCTCTTTCCTGGTGATTCCCGCCGCCGCCGCCCGCCTTCGCAGCCGCACCCTCTACCAGATGACCCTGTGGTCTGCTGGACTTGCGGCCCTCGCCAGCATCATTGGACTGCTGGCTTCGTACCTGATCAACGTGCCCTCGGGCTCAACGATCATCCTTGCCCAGGCGCTCTTTTTCGTTCTGGCAGCTGTTCTTCCCAGACAATCCCGTACTTGACGCACGGATTTTACGGGTTTAAGGTGGTGTAAGCGTATGTGGATCTCGACCAAAGCACAGTACGGGCTGCGTGCCCTCATTGAAATCGGCAAAACCCCCACCCAGGCGGTTCCCCTCAAGGATGTGGCCGACAAGCAGGACATCAGCCAGCACTATCTGGAGCAGATTGCCTCCAACCTGCGCCGCGCAGGATTCATCCGCAGCGTGCGGGGTGCCCACGGGGGCTACAAACTGTCCCGCGCGCCAAAAGACATCCGTGCCTGGGATGTGGTCGTCACCATGGAAGGCAGCCTGGCCCCTGTGAGCTGCCTGGAAGACTCCGACTCCTGCACCAAAACCGGCAGTTGCGCCACCGAAGGGCTCTGGAAGCGTGTGGAAGACGCCGTGCGAGATGTCCTCTACAACACCACCCTCGAAGACCTGATCCAGGAGAACGTGCAGCTCGAACACAGCAGACTGGTTCAACTGGAACCTTTCTACGCACCGCAGTAAGCGATCAGCCATCAGCCGTCAGCTGTCAGCTTAAAAGCAAAAGACCAGAAATCTATAAGTTTCTGGTCTTCCTTTATTTGATGCATGGGCGAGGCATGACTTACCCTTTTTCGAATTCTGATCTTGCTGATGCCCTTATGTTTCACCTCAAGTCTCTCCTTACACGCCACCTTGCCTGTCCACTGCTGATGGCTGATCGCTGGCTGCTGACCGCTTTCCCACACAAAGTATGTTTTTGGTAAGGCATGATCTTTTATGCTGATTCACACGGGAGTAAACTGCTGTTATCAGCGAAGTTGGCAGAGGGGCATCCGTGACCCCGAAACCTGTTTTTGTTCTGGCCGCAGGAAGCGAGGTTCCTTGTGGCTGGACTCGGGTCTTCTCTTTCCCTTGCAGAGGAGCGTATGGTTCTTCACCTGCTGTTGGTCACTGCACTTGGCATGCTTGCCCTCCGGTACGCCGGTCAGCTTTACGTGCGCAGTTCTGGAACCCCTCAAACCCACCTGCTTGCAGGTCTGTATGTGCTTTTTGCGTTCATGAATTTTCTGGTGTTCATCAGCCAGCATGCAGGAAATGGGGCCTTGCAGGCCGCTGCCCTGACCCTGTTTTTCATTGCTCTGCCGCAGTTCATCTCGCGCATTTCTTACACCCTGATGTTCACCTTTCAGTCGGTGTACCACAAGCATCCCGAGCAGATGCACACCATCACCTACGCTGCCATGTCCTTGACAACCTTGCTGGCCGCCCTCAACATTCTGGGGGTGATGTTCACCGGAAAACTGGTGACAGATGGGCAGGGCCTTTTCCTGAACATGTTCTATGTTCTGGGCATCATTGGCTGGGTCTGCATTCTTTTGATGGTGCAGGGGGTTGCAGACAGTTTCCCTCACCAGCGGAAATATGCATTGCCTCTGATGGTCAGCGTGACATTCGGGCCTTTTCTGCTTGCACCGATCATGTCGGGGTTTTTTCACCTGAACGATGCCCTGGTGCTGTTTCTGACCTTCACTCCTGTGCTTCTGACCCTCACCCTTCTGGTGGACCGGGCAGGTCTGCTGAATCCTCCTTATTTCATGCCTGAGCGTGCCCTGCGTTTTGTTCCCAACCCGGTGATGGTGACAGACCCAGATGATCTCATCACCTGGATGAATGAGGAAGCCCGCAAACTGGACGCTGCCGAACTGGGCCGTCCTGCCCTCAGTGCCTTTTATTCCAGTGAGGAGTTCGTGACCGACCAGAACCAGTGGGAACCGGACCGGGAGTACCGTTACGTGCGGACCCGCTACAAGGAATACCTGCTGCGCAAGCAACCCATCAACAGCAACGAGCACGAACTGCTGGGATACCTGTACACCGCCCAGGAGGTCACGGTGGAGGACAAACTGGCCCAGCATTACCACGCTGCCAGAAACCACCACGTCCCCCCCATCAGACGCAATTACTCTGAACAGCAGGATTCCTGAGCTTCAGGCCCAGAAGAACTTGAGGGCATCCAGCAGGCGTCTCAACTGCCCTGAATCTCCAAAAGGCGAGGGAACCGTGTAACGCTTTTCTGCATGGTAGAGCCTCAGGTCCTGCAGGATGGCCCTCACCACGGGGTTATCATCAAAATACCCCTCAAGGCGGTACTGGTCCTCTCCGAGTTTCTGGAGGACCTCTTGCTGGGGAGCCCAGCCTCCCACGTAGGAACTGGAGTCTGGTTCTCCGGCTTCCATTTTGGTGTACACCCCTCCCCATGCCATCCCGGTCAGGTGACTGAAATCTATGCTGCAATGGTTGTTGAGGATGTCGTCATTGCGGTGGTAGGTGAATTCCATCTTCACCCTGTAGCGTCCGTTTTCGGGATAACCGGGAAATTCAGTGGCCTTGATCTCAAGCAAATCAATGTCAAGCATGGTGCTCTGAGTTTAAACAATGAAACGCCCAGCACAAATCCAGAAGCTGGCTTACAGGGCCTCTCGCAATTGACGGATGCCTTTTTCAATGGCCTGTGGAGCAAGGTGGGCATAGTTCAGGATGATGCCACTCTGGACCACCCGTGTGGCGTACCGACTCAGGAAGTCCACAGCAACCTTCGAGTGGAGTGAAGCGGCCCTAAGGTGCTCCTCGCTCCAGCTTTCTGGGAGAAAGGCACAGATGTGCAAGCCTGCGCCCGTGGTGGGAATGGTGAACTCTGGGAAATGCTTCCTCAGGGCAGACAGCAGGGTCTCATACCGCTCCAGAATGGTGGCTCTGGTTTTCTTGAGGTGCCGTGCAAAGCCCCCGGAGTGCAGAAAATCGGCAAGGGCCAGACTGTCGAGGGTCGGAGGTTGCCTGTCTGTGAGGTAACGGGTGGCAGAGAGAACCTCAATGATGGGGGCAGGAGCGACCAGAAAGCCACTTCTCAGGGCTGGAGACAGGCTCTTGGAGAAAGTGCCCACGTAGATCACCTGAGAGGGATTCAGGCCCTGCATGGCAGACAGGGGACGGGTGTCAAAGCGAAACTCCGAGTTGTAATCGTCTTCGACAATCCAGGCCCCTACACTTCTGGCCCAGTCCAGAATCCTGAGCCTTCTGGAGGCAGGCAGGATGGCCCCTGTGGGAAACTGGTGGGCTGGAGTGACATACAGCAGGTCTGCTTTTCTGGGAAGGAGTTCAGGGTTCAGGCCCTCATCGTCCACAGGAAGATAAAGGACCTCTGCACCAGAGGCCTCAAACACCCTTCTGGCTCCCAGGTATCCGGGATCTTCCATCACCACAGTTTTTCCTGGTTCCAGGAACACCCGGGCAAGGGCATCCAGGCTTCCCTGTGAGCCACTGGAGAGCATCACCATACCTGCAGTGGCCTTCACTCCTCTTTCTCTGGCCAGGTAACTGGAAATGGCTTCACGGGTCTCCAGAGGGCCCAGTTCGTCGCCATACTGTCCCATGCCGCCCTGCAAGGCTTTTGCCCTCTCACGCAGCGCACGTGCCCACGCCTCTGCAGGAAAAAACTCATTGGGAACATTGCCCAGACGGAAATCCACCTCAATCTGGTCGTAGGCAGGCCGCAGAGGGGTTTGCAGGGCACGAATGGCCCATTCGGTCAGTTTCAGGCCCGGAGCAGGAACATCCAGTGTCACTTCCGGGTTCACGCTGTGGGCAACATAAGTTCCACTGGCCGGACGGGTCTCGATGAACCCCTCCACCTCAAGAAGCTCGAAGGCTTCCAGCACCGTGTTTCTGGCCACCCCCCAGGTCTTTGCAAATTCCCTGCTGCTGGGCAACTTACTGCCCTCAGGAAGTGCGCCTGCCAGAATGGCCTCACGCAATGCCTGATACACCTGACGGTAGAGGGGTTCACTGGGGCTGGGGTTGAGGGGCGGCAGCATGGTCTCAGTTTATCGAGCTGAAGGCACAAAGCAGAAGGCAGAAGGCTAAAGAACCAGGGCAAGCACAAATTTGACAAATGTTGGATGTCACTGCAACAAGCCGTCAGCCGTCAGTGCTCAGCAGTCAGCACCAAAAGAAGGGATGTTCTCCATGAAGCCTGAAAAAGCTGTTTCACCGTTCAGCAAAATGATCTTTCCGTGGACTGCAGTAAAAGCATCCATCCATCTTTTGCGGATGGCTGATGGCTGATCACTCTGCACCATCCGCACGACTGGACGTTGCATTTATCCTGGCAAAAACCGCCCCCGAAGGAGCGGTTCTGTCTGAAAAGGTTCATCTGGATTTGGTCTTGAAACGCCGCTCCAGTTCATTGGTGAAGAAGGTCATGATGGTGGTCAGGAACAGGTAAATCGAGGCCGAGGTGAGGTAAGAAGGAATCACCAGGAAGGTCTGGCTTTTGAACCGGTCGATGGCGTTGGCCAGTTCCAGGGTGCCCACCACAGTGGCCAGCGAAGTGTCCTTCAACAGGGACACAATGTTGTTGACCAGCGGAGGAATGGAAACCCGCACTGCCTGCGGCAGGATCACAAGCCACATGGCCTGAACACCACTGAGGCCAAGTGAACGGGCTGCCTCGGTCTGCCCTCTGGGAATGGCCTGAATGGATGCACGGATGACTTCCGCATTGTAGGCCCCCTGGTTGAGCGCCAGAGCCACCATTGGAGCATAGAAATCAAAATCAGGAACGTCCACCACACTGGGAAAAAGAATCGGTGTGGCATTGAAAGCGAAAAGGATCTGCACAATCAGAGGGGTACCCCGAAACACCCACACATAAAAGGAGGCAATCCAGCGAAAAGGAGGAAACCCTGAGAGCTTGGCAATCCCGGTGACGGTTCCCAGAATGATGCCCAGAATCCCGGAGGTGACGGTGAGCAGCAGTGTGGTCTTGGTGGCATCCGCAAAGATCTGGGCATTGTCTGCAAAGGTCTGGGCATACTCCAGACCGAGCAGGCCTGGTACCGTTTTAACGCCATAACTGATCACGATCAGGGCAAGGGGAAAAGCCACCACGAGCCCCAGAAGCCACAGGGCATTGTTTAAAGTCGCGTTCTGTTCTTTCATATCGACATAAGGGAGGGAGGAGGTGGTCTCACCTCCTCCCTGTGGGAATCACTTGCAGCTGACGTCTGTACCGAAGTACTTCTTGCTGATCTTCGCGTAGGTGCCATCTTTGATGATGTCGGCAAGCGCACCGTTGAGGGCCTCGGTGACAGAGTCGTTGCCCTTGTTGACCACCATGGCGATTTCTTCTTTAAAGAGGAGGTCTCCGAGTTGCCATTTCACTTTGGGATTGGCTTTCTTGGCATCGAGCACCACGAACTTGTCACTGACCCAGGCGTCCACAGTCCCAGCGATCAGGGCGGCCACAGCATCGGTGTCTTTGGGGAAGGTTTTGACCTTCACGCCCTTGACTTTCTGCACGTTGGACAGGTAGCTGGTGCCCACCTGCACAGCGACGCGCTTGCCATTCAGCTGGGCAGCGGTCTTGATGTTGGGGGATTTGGAAACGATCTGGCCCCCGGTGCAGTAGTGGGGGTCAGAAAAGTCCACCACTTTGGCCCGCTCTTCGTTGATGCCGTGGGAGGCAATGGCGAAGTCGTAGCGGTTCTGGGTCACCCCAATGATCAGGGAGTCAAAGGGCTGGGTGATCCACTGGACCTTCAGGCCCAGCTTCTTGGCAATGGCATCCCCAATCTCCACTTCAAACCCGGTGAGTTTTTTCCCTTCAAAGTAATTAAACGGCTTGAAGGCACCCTCGGTCGCAATCTTGATGGTGCCAGCAGCCTTGATTTCGTCAAAGGTGCGGGCGCCAGCGGTGGCGGTAAGGAGGAGGGCACCTAACAGTAAAGCGGTCTTTTTCATGGGTACTCCTTTGATTCTGCGGTTTGGGACATTCTAGCACAGGTCGATAAACTCTTTTCCTGTCCTGAACGTGCGATTTGATTCAGCACAAGTTCAGGCAAACGGCAGGTCAATAGCTGATTTAGCTTAACACACGCCAGTAAAATTTGTATACAAAATTACCATATGAAAGGTGTATAGAACATGAATACTTGTTCTGGGTTCAAGAATGTGGGGACTGGGTGGGGTGAGGGGAGGACATCTGGCTTTGACAACATCAGCCGAGAGCCGAGAGCCGAGAGCCGAGAGCCGAGAGCCGAGAGCCGAGAGCAAGGTAAATTGCCAGGTTCTCTCTGTCAATGCATTTCTGATGTATTGGAGGCAGTTCTTTGTTTAACACAGGGACAGGAAGCTTTACCCAACAACCACTGGCATCTGGCTAAAGCCAAAGCTTCATGACCGCCCTCGGTTCTCGGCCCTGTGCCCTCAGCAAGCAAAAAGAAACCACCGCCTGAGCGGTGGTTTCTTTTTGCTTGCTGAATTTAGCGGGTCAGCGCCAGTTCGGTCTGCATGTCGAAGGCGTACAGACGGCTGCGGTCCACGAGCAGTTCGACCTGGTCACCGGGGCGCACAGGGGCGTGGCCGTCCACTTTGGCGATCAGGGTCTGACCACCAAGGTCCACAATCACGTCGGTCTGGGCACCGAGGGGCTCCACCACTTCCACGGTGGCGCGGATCACGTTGGTGGCGTCTTCGGGAATGGCGGTGTAACCCTTCATTCCGATGTGCTCAGGACGGATGCCCATCCAGACCTGTTTGCCTTCGTAGCCACGCAGGGACTGGGCGAGACCGCCAGCAGGCAGGATGGCGAAGCCCTGGCCGGTGAAACGTCCGCCCTGCACGGTGGCAGTGACGAAGTTCATGGAGGGGCTGCCGATGAATCCGGCCACGAATTTGTTCTTGGGGTTGTCGTACAGGTTGAGGGGGGTGTCCACTTGCTGGATCACTCCGTCACGCATGACGACGATGCGGGTTCCCATGGTCATGGCCTCGACCTGGTCGTGGGTCACGTAAATGACGGTGGCACCCAGACGGCGGTGAAGCTTGCTGATCTGTGAGCGCATTTCCACACGGAGCTTGGCATCCAGGTTGGAAAGGGGCTCGTCCATGAGGAACACTTTGGGTTCACGCACGATGGCGCGTCCCAGAGCCACACGCTGACGCTGACCCCCGGAGAGTTCCTTGGGCTTGCGGTCCAGCAGGTGCTCGATCTGCAGAATCTTGGCAGCTTCACGCACACGCTTGTCGATTTCGGCTTTGGGGGTCTTGCGCAGACGCAGACCGAAAGCCATGTTCTCGTACACGTTCATGTGGGGGTAAAGTGCGTAGTTCTGGAACACCATGGCGATGTCGCGGTCCTTGGGGGGAACGTCGTTCATCACACGGTCGCCAATGCGCAGGGTTCCGTCAGAGATGTCTTCCAGACCGGCGATCATTCGCAGGGTGGTGGACTTTCCGCAACCGGATGGACCGACGAACACCATGAATTCACGGTCATGGATGTGCAGGTTGAAATCGGTGACTGCGGTGACTTTGCCGTAGCGCTTGTAGACCTTCTCTAAGATTACGTCTGCCATGTTGTTATCCTCCCCCATGCTCTCACCCGTGAACTTCCTCGGGCGACTTGGGTGCGTTGCGATTGCCTGGTGCCTACGCTGGTGATTTTGCCTACAAATTAGATCATAGCATTGTCATTTGACCGTGCATAGTCCTGGCAACGACAATAAAACAGTTGTCTGGGCAGGAGAAATCGAGGGCCGGTTCTTTACAGAAAAATAACATTCAGGGCTTCATGAAGGGCCTTCTGGGGATGCTCTTTTATACTGGACCCGTGCACAAGTTGGCCTTTTTCCTCCTGCCTGTGGCCCTGTTGAGCAGTTGCGGAACCACAGATTCCACCCCCAGAGCAACCCTTCGCATCACTCCTGAGCAGAGAACCTTTCAGGCAGGCGTTCCTGTTCAATTTCAGGGAACCTTCTCATCTCTGATCAATGTGAAAGATCCTGTGCTGACCTGGGACCCTGTGCGGGTGAACCTTTGGCTGCCAAACCCATTCTATTTTTCCGAACAGGGACTGTTCATGGGCCTGGAAACCGGGACCTATGACCTCCGTCCAAATGTCAGTGCAACAGCAACAGCAGGAGCCAGTCCTGGAAAGGCCACAGGTCCACTGCTGACCTTCTCCAACCTGCAACCTCAGGATCAACGTCCGTTCCTCAAGGTCACCATTGCAGAGAACCCTGCGCTCTTGCAGACGAAAGGCAAGTGGAATGGAAAAGTCACAGTCACATGTGACGGCCAGCCCACAGAGTTTGAGATCGGTTTGACCATCAACACTGTTGCCGGGACAACCTTTACAGGTGAAATGACCATGCTTCAGCCGGGTGGTGGCTGGAAGGTGGACATCCCCGCTTCCAGAATTTATCAGGCATCAGACCTTGATGTTTTTGATCCGCTCAAGGTGGCTCAGGCAAGCTTTTATGGTTTTGCTTTTGCATACAACCCTACAAAGAACACGGCCCAAGGGGTCATTCCTGACATCAGTGGCTGCAGTGACCAATTGCTGCAAGTCAGCCTGAGCCGTCCCCAATAAACCAGCGTTCCAAAAGAAAAGAGAGGGGTCAAATCCCCTCTCTTGGAGTTGTTGTGCTTTAAGCTTCAGAGCCCTGATTGACCTGCAGCCTGAACATGAACTTGGTGACCTCACCTTTGAGGGTGTCGATCATCTCGTTGAACATCTTGGTGCCTTCGAATTTGTATTCCTGGAAGGGGTCACGCTGGCCGTAGCCGCGCAGGAAGATGCCCTGACGCAGCACTTCCATGGCATGCAGGTGCTCTTTCCAGTACTGGTCCACGTTTTGCAGCAGAACGTAACGGCCAATCCCCATGTAGAGGGCTCCACCGAGTTCTTCTTTGCGTTTGTCGTGGGCATCTGCAGCGAATTCCAGCATCTCCCGGTGGCATTCGTCCACAGTTTTGCCTTTGAGGCCCTCAAAGTCGAAATCAGCGAATGCAGGGATGTGTTCTTCCAGCTCGGTTTTCAGTTGGCCCAGATCCCAGTCTTCAGGGCTGATGTTTTCGGGCGCGTGGGTGTAAAGGGCAGCCTCCACGTAATCCCCAATCATGCCTTCAATGCTTTCCTCAATCTGGTTGTCCTCACCGAGGAGCACTTCACGACGCTGGGCGTAGATGACTTCACGCTGCTTGCCGAGCACGTTGTCGAACTCCAGCAGCTGTTTGCGGATGGCGAAGTTGCGCTCTTCCACACGGCCCTGGGCGCGCTCGATGGCTCCGGTCACCATGCCTGCAGCGATGGGCTGGGTGTCGTCCATGCCGATGCGGTCCAGCATGGCCAGCACACGGTCATTGGCGAAGAGGCGCATCAGGTCATCTTCGAAGGACACAAAGAATTTGCTGGAGCCAGGGTCCCCCTGACGGCCTGCACGTCCGCGCAACTGGTTGTCGATGCGGCGGGATTCATGGCGTTCTGTACCGATGATGTGCAGACCCCCAAGTTCCTTGACCTTCTGGCGGTCCGCCTCGATCTGGTCGCGGGCCTTCTCGATGCGTTCCACAATCTTGGGGTGCACTCCGGCCTTGAGGCCCATGTCGCGGGCACTGGGGTCCTTGCGGGACACAGCCTTGATGAATGCCTCAATCTCGGGCTGGTAGCGGGAGAGGCTGATCTGCTCAACGAGGTCTCCTGCAATGAATTCGACGTTACCGCCCAGCATGATGTCCGTACCACGACCGGCCATGTTGGTGGCGATGGTCACGGCCCCCAGACGGCCTGCCTGGGCGATGATGTTTGCTTCGCTCTCGTGGTACTTGGCGTTCAGCACCTGGTGTTTGATGCCTCTGGCCAGACCTTCGAGGGTCTTCAGGCGCCTGACGAACAGGTCAAAGACCTCCAGGGCATTCTTGGGCATCTCTGGACGAAGGGCTTCAAGCTCCTCACGTTTCAGGCCCTTGAACATCTCCTGCAGTTTTGCTTTGAGGCCTTCGTTCTTCTCGACTTTGGCCATCAACATGTTGGCGAGCTGGTTGACAAATTCGCCGTACTGCTGGGGATCGGAAAGCAGTTTGGAGAGATGCTCACTGGTCTCAATGCTGGCCGTACCCACCAGCAGAGGTTGCCCGGTCTGGTGGCGCTCAACAATCTCGTCGATCACAGCAGCGTATTTGCCTGCCTTGGTCCGGTACACCAGGTCGTCATGGTCTTTACGGATGACGGGCAGGTTGGTGGGGATCACCAGCACATCGCTGCCGTAGATGTCCAGGAACTCTTTCTCTTCAGTCTTGGCGGTGCCCGTCATTCCAGCAAATTTGGTGTACAGGCGGAAGAAGTTCTGGTAGGTGATGGTCGCCAGCGTCTGGTTTTCGTTCTGGATCGGCACCCCTTCTTTGGCTTCAATGGCCTGGTGGAGGCCTTCACCATAACGGCGTCCGGGCATCTGGCGGCCTGTGAACTCATCCACGATGACCACTTCGAGCTCGCCTTTTTCGTTGGGAGAGACGATGTAGTCTTTTTCGCGGAAATACAGGTCTTTTGCACGCAGAGCCTGCACAATCATGTGGGCCTTCTGCATGTGCTCAGGGCTGTACAGGTTGTCGATGGAGAGCATCTTCTCGACACGGGTGATGCCCGCCTCGGTGAGGTGCACAGCCTTGGATTTCTCTTCGACGGTGTAATCTCCGGTGGGCTCGGTGCGCACGCCGGGTTCAATGGGTTCACCACGGGTCAGGCGTTTCACCAGTTTGGAGATCACATAGTACTGGTCGGTTGCTTTTTCGGTGGCCCCGGAGATGATCAGAGGAGTACGGGCCTCGTCGATCAGGATGGAGTCCACTTCGTCGACGATGGCGAAATTCACAGGGTGGTCTGGACGCAGCACCAGTTGGTCCGGTCCCTGGGCCATGTTGTCACGCAGGTAATCGAAACCCAGTTCGCTGTTGGTCACATAGGTGATGTCACAGGCATAGGCGGC
Source organism: Deinococcus cellulosilyticus NBRC 106333 = KACC 11606 (assembly GCF_007990775.1). Taxonomy (NCBI): domain Bacteria; kingdom Thermotogati; phylum Deinococcota; class Deinococci; order Deinococcales; family Deinococcaceae; genus Deinococcus; species Deinococcus cellulosilyticus. Next base: position 17,405 of record NZ_BJXB01000041.1, read on the forward strand.
CTTGCGCTGGGCAGGTTGCAGGTCATGCTGGATCAGGCCCACAGTGAGGCCCAGGGTGCGGTACACCAGACCCATTTCCTCTGCACCCACCTTGGCGAGGTAATCGTTGGTGGTGACGAGGTGGCAGCCTTTGCCTTCCAGGGCGTTGAGGGCCAGCGCCAGAGTCGCCACCAGCGTTTTACCTTCACCGGTCTTCATTTCTGCAATGCGGCCCTGGTGGAGTGAAGCCCCACCGATCAGCTGAACGTCGTAGTGCCGTTTGCCGATGGTGCGTTTTGCCGCTTCACGGATCAGGGCGAAGCCAGGAACAAGAACCTGATCGAGGGTTTTCTCACCGTTTTGCACCTGGGCACGCAGTTTCATGAATTCTGCGGCAAGGTCGGTGACTTTTTCCATCTCTGCTTCCATCGCATTGACCGGGTCAACGACGGTTTTGCGCAGACGCGCAACGTCGCGTTTGTTGTTGTCGAAAGCCTTCTTCAAGAGTGCAAACATGATCGCCTCACTATACTAGAACGGGTTCTGAACGTGGATGGGTCGTTGATATGGGCACACATTCAGCCATGGTTCCGCAGATGTCACCCATCATAACACGCAATAGATCTGCGTGTACCTTTATCAACTTTAGGTCTCCTGGCAGGTTTCTCACCTGAATTTGACCTGACAGATTGGGGTTGCTCAGTCCCACCTCACGTCCTGTTTTGCCCATCAGCAAGCGGCTGAACCAGAGGAAGGTAAGCTTCCGCTTCTGCCTCCCAGTCTGTGCCCACTTCTCCCAGCAGCACTTGTTTGACTGCGGCCAGGGCAATCATCGCTCCATTATCGGTGTTGAGATGCATGGGAGGGAAGTGGCTTTTCAGGCCACTCTGCCCAAACGCTGCCCTTAAAGCCTGATTTGCCGCAACACCACCAGAAACCACCACATGCTCAATCGAGAGCGCCTTCGCAGCCCTTTTTGTGGTTTGAACCAGCGATTCCACCACACGGTACTGGAAACTGGCGGCCAGATCATCAGGATTCACCCCGGCCTTGACAGCCAGCAGGCAGGCCGTTTTGATCCCGGAGAAGGAAAAATCAAAACCTTTCTGGCCCAGCAGGGGGCGGGGAAGGTCCACTCCTTTCGGGTCTCCCCTCTCCGCAGCCTTGCTGATGGCAGGTCCTCCAGGATAGCCCAGGCCCAGCATGCGGGCCACTTTGTCAAAAGCCTCACCAGCAGCATCGTCGCGGGTGGCTCCGACCAGTTCGTACTGCCCAGGGGCATTCACCTTGAACAGGTGGGTGTGCCCTCCAGAAACCACCAGGGCCAGATGGGGAAAAGGCAGATCAGGATGCTCCGAAACCGCTGCCTGAATGTGCCCCTCAAGATGGTGCATGGCATAGAAAGGCACACCCAATCCCTGGGCCAGTCCTTTGCCATAAGTCAGGCCCACCAGCAAAGCCCCCACAAGGCCAGGGCCTCTTGTTGCAGCAACCGCAGTCACCTCAGAAAGCTGAATTCCAGCCTGAGCAAGTGCATCTTCCAGAATCGCGTCAATGCGCTCAACGTGCTCCCTGGAAGCCACTTCTGGCATCACACCGCCATACTGCCTGTGCACCTTCTGGGACCAGAGGGCATTGGCCAGCACCTCAGGGCGGTCCCCCTGAAGACGCACAATCCCCACCCCGGTGTCATCACAACTGGTGTCGATGCCCAGGATGTACCTCCCCTGGAAAGGGGAGGAAAGCGGCAGTGAGGTGGGGTTTGAGATGGGGTCAAGCTCTGGTATTGGAAATCACCCCCGTGTACACCAGCACCAGAATCACGATGCCAGCGATGATGCGGTAGATGGCAAACCCCTTGAAGTTGTGCTTGGAAATGAATTTCAGGAGCCAGCCAATGGCCAGCAGACTGGTGATGAAAGAAACCACCAGACCCACCACTACGTTTCCTGCTCCGTGATTGCCCAGGTTTTCCAGGTCCTTTACCAGCGAATACAGTGAAGCTCCACCCAGCACCGGAATCGACAGATAAAAACTGAACCCGGTTGCAGCAGAGCGGCTCATGCCAGAAAGCATGCCTCCCATGATGGTGCTTGCACTTCTGGAGACACCCGGAACCAGCGAGCAGATCTGGGCCAGACCCACAATCAGGGCCTGCCTGAAGGTGATCTCGGTGGTCTCACGGGTGCTTTCCCGTCTGGGCAGAGACTCAATGATCCACAGCACAATGCCCCCCACAATCAGGGAAATGGCGACTGTGGTGGAGTTGAACAGGTACTTCTGGATGGTGTCTTTGAAGAAGAATGCAATGGTCAGCGCAGGAAAACAGGCCAGAACAATGCTCGCCCAGAAACGCCGGACCTGTTTTGAGGTGGTGAGGCCCTGCGCCTGTTTCAGGATGTCTCTGAAGTAGAAGCACAGGACTGCAAGGACGCCGCCCAGTTGAATCACGATTTCGAATGTGTCACTGCCGGTAAATTTCAGCAGGTCTGAAGTGACAATCAGGTGCCCGGTGGAGGAAATCGGTAAGAATTCGGTGATGCCTTCCACCACGCCCATGATCGCTGCCTTGATCCAGTCAAACATAACGAACACTTTATAGCACGGATATGAAATTCTTTAAGAAAAACAGACACCTTACCGCCGGGGTAAGATGTCTGCTCCACTCTGGTCTAGACGACCTGAGAAGTCAGCTCAGAACTTGAAGGTCACACCGACTTTGCCACCAAAGCCACTGCCCGTGTAAAGCTGGCCCTGTTTGCCATAGTTCAGTTCGGTGAAGACCCAGGTGTTGTTGCCGAGGTCTGCCCGTACACCCAGTCCTGCACCAAAGCGGGCCGTATCAACAATGGTGGCTCCGACATCGCCAAACACATCCAGTCCGGAGTTCACATGGTAGGTGCCTGCAGCCTTGATGCCCCACCGGTTGAATCCTCCACCTGCGAACACGCGCTCATAGGAGCCTTCAATGAAGGTGTCGAAAGTGCGGTCAGCATTGGTGAAAGCCACACCACTGACCAGACCGGCACTGCCCCAGGTGCTTCCACCACCAGAGGTCAGGGTGCCTCTGGGACCAATGTAAACACGGGTGCCGTACACGTAATCGGTGTACACGTTGAACAGCAGGTCTCCGTTCAGGTTGAAGGCCGTGCTGTTGCCCACAGAGTACACATTCCCATTGAGACGGGTGTTCAGGGTCACGCCACCAAAGTCTGCAACGTCTTTGGCCTGAAGTCCGAATTCACCCCCGAATACGTTCTGGTCTCCAGAACGGTTCAGAGAAACACCAGCCGAAAACCAGTTTTCGTTGGCAGCCAGTGCACTGCTGCCCACACCTGCAAGGATCAAAAGAGAAAGGAGTTTGCGCATATCATGTACCTCGAGGTCAATGTACACCTCTCGTTCCAGACGTGCTTAAATGGAGACTTTAGTGATTTCGCCCATTTTGCTCACATTGTTTTTCAGTGACCCTGCTGTAACCCGTCCAATAGGGTGTTTTGCTACTGTGAAAATTTAAAGGTTTCTTCATCAAGCTGGCTGCTTGTGCACAGGCACGGCTTTTTTTCGTGTCAGTCTCTGTCTGTAAAAACAATTTCTTGAGAAACCTCCTGTTCATTCTGAGTGCCCCCTCAAGAAAAAGCCACCTCCAGAAAACAGAGGTGGCAAGCATGAGAAGAGAGCCTCAGATCAGGTTCTGGCTTTTGAGGTAATTCAGGCTTTGTTCCAGGCTGTCCCAGGGAGAGCCCTCACAGTTGTCCTGCTCAACAAGGAGCCACTCTACTCCTGATGCAGGAGCAGCGTCCAGAATCTGCTGGAGAGGCACTTCCCCGTTGCCCAGTTCCACGGTCTGCCATCCACCTTCTGGTTTACGTTTCACATCTTTGAGGTGCAGCAGGGGAATTTTTCCGCTGTATCTCTGCATATAAGCGACAGGACCGACCCCTCCAGCATGCAACCAGGCCACGTCCAATTCGGGGTTGACACCCTGCGCTTTCAACAGGAAGTCAAAGACTTTTTCGCCCTTGTGGTCTTCTAAGAGTTCATGGTCATGGTTGTGATACTGCAAGGTGATGCCCGTGCCCTCCAAGCCCTGAGCCGCTTCGGTCAGAACGGTCTGGATGTACTGCCAGGATTGCTCATCGGTGGCTTTGGACCACGCACAGGTGAGGTACTGGGTGTCCAGGGCTTTGCATTCCTCAATGAGCTCAGGCAGGCGGTTTTTCAGGTCATCCAGACCCGTGTGTCTGCCGACCACCTTGAGGCCCACCTCATCCAGCACGCTCTTGATGTGGGCAGCACCGGGAATCTGCCCGAACAGTTCCACCCCCTGAAATCCCATCTCGGCGGCTTTTCTCAGTGCACCTTCGTAGTCTTTTTGCAGTTCATCACGGATGGTCCAGCATTGCAGGCCGTATTTCATGTGTGTCTCCTTGAAGGGTCAAAATTCTTCTTAAAGAACAACGGGCAGGATGCACTTGCAGTGCCTTTTCTGCCCATTTCTGGCTTTTACTCGAACATCTCTTCACTGGCGTTCACAGCCAGCGCTTCAGGACGTTCTGGTGCAGAGCCAAGTTCCACAGCAGCCCGTTTCTCACTGCTTTCCAGAATGGCATGCATGGCTTCCAGCACGTGGTAGGCGAGGTCTCCACTGGCCCGGTGGCTGCGGCCCTCATCGTGGGCATAGAGCAGGTCGCTGAGGCCCACCCCACGGGAATTCTGGGTGAAGCCGTGCTCGGGCTGGATTTCGGTCCACTCGCGGTTCTTCCAGAGTTTCGTCACCCCACCAAAGCTGTTGGGATCGGGGAGCACCAGGGTGCCATCAGTCCCGTAGATGATCAGGGTGTCGTATTTGTCCCAGTGGGTGTCAAAGCTGGTGGTCAGGGTGCCAATGACACCGCTGTGCAGTTGCAGACTGGCCGTCACGTGGGTGGGGGTGTTCACCTGGATCTGCTGGCCCTGTTTGGCTCCGCTGCCAATGGTTCTTTCCGGGAAGCTGGCTCTGGAAAACCCAACAACTGAGTGCACAGGTCCAAGCAGTGCAGCAATTGCCGTCAGGTAGTAAGGCCCCATGTCAAACAGTGGACCTGCCCCGGGCTGATAGAAGAACTCAGGATCGGGGTGCCAGGATTCGGGACCCCGGGTGAGCATGGCGGCATGGAACCCGATGACCTCTCCGATCAGGCCTTCGTCCAGCAGTTTGCGGGCGTTTTGCAGGCCCCCGCCCAGGAAGGTGTCGGGCGCACAACCCACCCGGACATTGTTGGCCTTTGCCTCTTCGAGAAGCTGTCTGGCTTCCTCAAGGTGGATGCTGAGGGGCTTTTCGTTGTACACATGTTTGCCTGCACGCACTGCCCTGAGGGCGATTTCTGCGTGCGCAGCAGGAATGGTGAGGTTGACCACAGCCTCAATCTCGGGATGGGCCAGCAGTTCATCCACTGTGAGAACATGGGGAACCCCATATTTCTCTGCCTGCGCACGGGCACGGTCCAGATTGAGGTCTGCGATGGCCAGCACGCGGGTGTTGCGGAAGCGGGATGCGTTTTCAAGGTAGATGCTGGAGATGTTGCCTGCACCGATGATGCCGATGGCGTGTTTCATGACGTACCTCTGGGGAACACCTGGTTTGGGATTTTCCCCAGTCTAAGCCTTACTGAAAGCGCTGTCAAAATTTGTCTTGAGTGCAACTTGAAACAATTTCAAAAATCAGTTTCAGAACACCATTCTTCGAATATTTGCGATAGAACAATTTTGAAAGCCTTTTACCAGTTCCCGGCAAATGACCGCAAAACAAAACCTGAGATTTTTTCTGTGTAGAGCAGGCTTATGACAGAATTGCCCTGTAGATCAGTGTTTGATCATTTGACCAGAACACCCCTGTGCTGTTTCATTTTCTGAAAATTCCTGAAAACCTCTCCTTCTCTTTGAACGGTCTATCAGGATCATCGTTGATCCTCTGGCAAACCCACAGTGCAAAATGGCCTATTTCTGGCAGCAGAAGTCCAGACATCTTGCCCCGTTCAAACCGCATCTCTTTCCCTGAAATCTGGAGAGCTCAGGTTCACCAGTCTCCCCTCTTCTGAGCTGCCACCTGCACCACACACTTGCTGCATATTTTAATTTAATTAATTTAAATTGACATGAAGATTTCCAGCTGTTACTGTGAACTCAGCAAGCGTTTTCGATGTCTCATCCGCGCTTCTACAGGAGCAACCATGACCTCACTGAAAGGCGACCAGGGAACCGCCCGTGCCCTCAACCGTCGGCTGATCCTCAACGAAATCCGGCGCAACGGTCCCACCAGCCGTGCCCGTCTGGCCGAACAGACCGGGCTCAGTCCTGCGGCCATCACCTTTGTGACCACCGAGTTGCTGCAAGAAGGACTGCTGGTTGAAAAGGGAGAACGTCGCCCGATTCCGCTGGACATCCACTACAGCGGTCATTTTGTGTTGGGCCTGAAATTGATGGAAGACCGATTGGAGGCCGTCCTGACCGACCTCTCCACCCAGATCCTCTCCAGAATCACCCTGGACCTTCCAGACCATCAGCCTGAAACCGTGGCCCTTTACGCAGCACAGGCGCAAAAAGAACTCTGTGAGCAATCCGGGGTGGCAACAGAGAACCTTCGAGGCATTGGCATGGGTCTGCCGGGTGTCATTGATGCCAGGAGTGGCATGTGCCTGAGCTCTGGGCGCTTTGGCTGGAAGAACATCCCCATCGCCCGCATGATCAGCGAACAGGTCAGGTTGCCCGTCTGGGTGGACAACGATGTCAATGCTTTTGCTGTTGCAGAGCGTCTGTTCGGACGGGGCAAGTCCGTTTCCAATTTCGTGGTGGTGACGGTGGGGCGTGCCATTGGAGCAGCGGTGGTGCTGGAGGGAAAACTGTACCGGGGCCGCAACGGTGGCGCGGGAGAATTCGGGCACACCCTCAGTGAGTACCGGGGCAGAAAATGCGAATGTGGACGGCTGGGATGCCTGGAAGCCTACGCCAGTGAACGTTCCATCCTCAGGCATTTTCAGGAAATCAGCCCCAGGCACCACAACATCCAGATTGAAGGCCTGATCCGTCAGGTGGAACGCAGAAATGAGCGCATCCTCAACATTCTGGAAGATGCAGGAAGCAGGCTGGGACGCAATCTTGCTGACATGGCCAACCTGCTGAACCCTGACCTGATCATCCTGGGAGGTGAAGGGGTCAGGCTGGGTGAGGCTTTTTTTGAACCCATGCAAGCGGCTTTTCGGGAAAGGGCTTTTGACTGTGTGGCAGATGAACTGCCCATTGTGATTGACGACTGGGGCGATGACGCCTGGGCCAGAGGTGCTGCTGGACTCGCTGCAGAGCACTTCTTTGATTTTGAACTTCAGCCGTCTGAAACCGCTCCTGCCAGCAACCCCTGAGCTTTTGCATACTGCAGCAGCAAGATGGTCTTGGCATCCACAATTTTTCCCATTTCAATCATGTGCAAAGCTTCACTGAAAGGGAGTTCGAGCACTTCAATCTCCTCTCCTTCTTCTTTCAGGCCGCCTCCTGAGCTTTCTCTGGAGGCAGGGTCATACTCGGCCACAAAATAATGGAGTTTCTCGGTGACAGAGCCCGGTGATGAAAAAGCTTCAAAGATCTTCTGGGCTTTTTCAAGGTGGTATCCGGTTTCCTCCTTCACTTCACGGCAGATGCAGGCCTCTGGATCTGCTTCATCGAGCAACCCTGCAGGGGTTTCGACCAGGAGATCGGGACAGCCATTCACAAACGCTGGATACCGGAACTGCCGGGTCAGAATCACCGTTTGCTGTTTTCTGTTGTACAGCAGGATGGTGGCCCCATTGCCCCGGTCGTAGGTCTCGCGGGTCTGGGTCTGCCAGGTGCCGTCCTGTCTGAGGAATTCCAGGGTGTTCTTTCTGAGGACCGACCAGTCCTCAGAGAGGGTCTTGACTTCTTTGAGACGGATGCGCTCTGCAAGCGGAAGGGTCGGGTCTGGTGTATTCATGCTGGCCTGATTTTATGTCCTGGTTCTGGAAGCAATCTGAAGAGGACTTCCAATGCACTCCAGCCTCCTCTGGTCTTGCAAGGCAGCAACCCCACCTCTGAGCGCCAGGCATGATCGAGATACATCTTTTCAATCACTATGTATCCAATAACACTATTTTTTTTATAGCAATTCGTTTAACATCAAACCATAGCAGTTGCAACGAGGAGGCAGCTATGAAATGGAACATTGACCCCAGCCACAGCCAGATTGGATTTGCCGTCAAACACATGATGATCTCCACCGTGCGTGGAAGCTTCAAGAGCTTTCAGGGCACCATCGAAACCGATGACCAGTACCGCCCCGTAAACGTTCAGGTCACCATTGATGCAGACAGCGTGGACACCCGCGATGCCCAGCGTGACGGTCACCTGAGAAGCGCCGACTTCTTCAACGCCGACAGCAGCAGACAACTGGTCTTCCAGAGCACCAGTGTTGAGCAGACCGGGGAGCAGCAGTACAGCATCAAGGGCGACCTCACCATCAACGGCATCACCCGCCAGGTCACCCTGAAAGCGGAAACCACCTCCACCGGCAAGGACCCCTGGGGCAACACCCGCATTGCTGCAGAAGCCACCGCCACCATCAACCGGGAAGACTGGAACATCACCTGGAACCAGGCGCTGGAATTCGGCGGCGTGCTGGTGGGCAAGGAAGTCAAACTGCATCTGGAAGTGCAGGCCATCCAGGTTCAGGACACCGTTCTCTCCTGAGCTCCCTCCAGCACAAAATCAACACCCCAGCGCAATGTTGGGGTGTTTTCTATTCCAGGATGGGGTCAGGGCAGGATTTCCAGGTTCAGGACCAGATTCTCACGGGTAGGGATCAGCTGTGCACATGTGTCAGCCTCTTTGACACACCCATAGAGGTCGCCTGTGTCCTGAAGACCGCTGGCATTCTCATCCCTGAAGGCTTCCAGATGGTAGGCACCTGAAAGCAACCCGGTCAGGCTGAAAGTGGCTTCATGGCCTTTCTGGTACACAGGAACTTTGCGTTTTGGAGATGCTTTGCTGCAGATGCCTTCCTGTAACAGGCAGGCGGTCAGGGTCAGGCCATAAGCAGTCTCCCCTGCTGGAAGCTGGAGTGATCCAGACAGGGCATTGGCTGGTCCCCAGGGCAACTGGCCTTTGAATCGAACCACCACCAGATAGGGGGCTTCATTGCGGGTTTTCAGGGTGATGGTGGCATCCTGGTTTTTACCGCGCCCCACATAATAGGCCATGGAACGGGCAGTGTCTTTCTGGGATTGCAGTGGACGATATCCCAGCAGGGTCCAGCTGGTTCCGACCTGGCCATGCAACGCTTCGCGCAGGTCCAGAGACTGGTAATTCTTGCGGGTGCTGATCCCTGTGTTGCTGAACATCAAGACCTGGGCCCAGGCCAGCATCAGTTCTGCAAAAGGCTGACCCATCACCTGAGACAGGTTCTGCTGGCCTGTAAGAGAGCCCTGGGTCAGCCTCTTCCAGAAATGGTCATGTCCTTTCTGCTCTGCCAGCCACCAGAGAAACAGAAAATTGTAGCCATAGAAATGATCTGCCTCACGGTTGCCCAGAACGCCAGGATCGACCCGGACATTCTGGGGAGAGGCCAGCCCCCATGCAGCCTTGTTGCGAGCATAATTCCCTTTCTGTGTGCCATAACCAGAAAGTTCTTCTGCAGCAACAGCACTGGCCTCTTCCAGCCAGCTGTCTTCTGGAAATTTCCCCTGCACAAAACGGTTCCCCAGAGCGATCAGGTGTTTGAGTTCATGAACCAGCGTGGAAGGCAGGTCGTACTGCAGCATGCTTTCACGGCTGGTCCTGGGAAGGAAAGAAGATGGAGTGGCAGCGTAAAAGACATCCCCTCCATTGGAGTGCTCAATTTCATCGGGGAACCAGTCCATCGGGTCCACATAGCCATATGCCCCTCCCTGTGCCACCTCACGGGAGAAGACAATTCGGATTTTGCCGTTCCCATCAAAGTCCACAGGGGCACCAAAATAGCGCACATCTGTGGGGTACAGTTTCTCTTCAAAGGTCTTTGCAAAAGCAGCAAGTTCGGCATCACTCAGGTCTGCATTGTCCCTCCGGTCCACGAACCAGTAGGCATTCGCAGAAACCAGCCGCATCTCTGTCATCACCTGAACCTGTCCTTTTACCCCATAGATCCAGTAAGGGCACAGAGCACCGGGAGCTGGTCTGGTGCAGTTGACCTCCTGTTTGCGGATGGGGACATTCAGGATGGTTTTCCAGCCTTTTTGCATGGCCTTTTGCAAGACAGCCTGTTGATGCTGCAGGACCCCTGGATGGTCCCGCAGTGTTTCCGACGGATCTGAAAAGCTGAGCTGCTGCCTTTGTGACACCTGTTGCTGCTCAGGAACAGCAACCCCATCCACCAGCAACTGATAGGTGAACCCATCCTGCAGGGCAGGCTGTTCTGCATTGACGGGAATCACTGCCACACCTTCATCAGGGGTGAGGTTCTTCAGGGTCAGGGTCACCTGCCCGTTCTGAAAATCCTGTGGGCGAAAAACATGCTGTTCATAATGCACCTCTGGAGGCAGGGTCTGAACTGGGGACTGGCAGCCTGTCAGGGTCAAAAGCAGGGCCGCAGCCAGAACCGGAACTGGTTTTTTCATGCTTCCTCCGTGGGCTCTGCCTGCCAGTGTACTGCTTTTCTCTTGAGTCGCCCCAAAACAAAACAGCACCTCCGAAAAGGTGCTGTCATTCATCTCTGGGGGTTTATTGAACCAGTTCCTGCTCGCTGAAGATGCCTTCAAAGAGGATGCTGGAAAGGTAACGTTCGCCGGAATCGGGAAGCACCACCACGATCATCTTGTCTTTGAATTCAGGCTGCTCGGAGACACGCACCGCAGCAGCAACCGCAGCACCGCAGGAAATGCCACCCATGATGCCTTCTTGCTGCATCAGGCGACGGGCCGTATCGATGGCTTCCTGGTCGGTGACGGTTTCCACACGGTCCACCAGGCTGAGGTCCAGGTTCTTGGGGATGAAGCCTGCACCAATGCCCTGAATCTTGTGGGGGCTGGGTTTGGGGTCTTCCCCGTTCAGGGTCTGGGTGATCACCGGACTGTTGACGGGCTCCACAGCCACCGTGGTGATGGCCTTGCCCTGGGTTTTCTTGATGTAACGGCTCACCCCGGTGATGGTGCCTCCGGTGCCCACACCGCCCACAAAGACATCAATTTTGCCTTCGGTGTCTTCCCAGATTTCTGGACCGGTGGTTTTTTCGTGGATGGCAGGGTTGGCAGGGTTCTCGAACTGCTGGAGCAGGAGGTATCTGGAGGGATCGCTGTCCACAATTTCCTGGGCTTTTGCGATGGCACCCTTCATGCCCTTGGCGGGCTCGGTGAGCACCAGTTCAGCCCCCAGGGCCTTGAGGACCTTGCGGCGTTCCAGACTCATGCTGGCAGGCATGGTCAGGATGATCGGGTAGCCACGGGCAGCCGCCACAAAGGCCAGCCCAATGCCGGTGTTGCCACTGGTGGGTTCGACCAGGGTCATGCCAGGCTTGAGCACCCCGCGCTCTTCAGCATCCCAGATCATGTTTGCGCCAATGCGGCACTTCACGCTTCCGGCAGGGTTGCGTGACTCGAGCTTGGCATAGATGTTTCCGTTGCCGATGCGCTTGAGGCGCACCAGGGGGGTGTGCCCGATGGTCTGGGAATTGTCTTCGTAAATGTTCACTTGATCCTCCTTGGTGGGACACTTGAGCCGGATTTGGGTTGATCTGCAAGAACCTGAGGGATTCAGATGTGGATGTCGAACTCGTGGTTCATTTCGAGCGCAGGGGTGAATTTGACGTTGCGGGCCATCACCTTGGCAGGCACTCCCGCCACGGTGGTGTGGGCATGGACGGGTTTGAGCACCACACTGCCAGCAGCAACCTTGGCGTCCTTGCCAATTTCGATGTTGCCCAGCACCGTGGCTCCTGCCCCGATCAGCACGCCTGAACGGATTTTCGGGTGGCGGTCACAGCACTGTTTGCCTGTTCCCCCAAGTGTGACCCCATGGAGCATCGAAACATTGTCGTCCACGACTGCCGTTTCACCAATGACCACCCCGGTGGCGTGGTCCATCAGGATGCCCTGACCCAGGTGTGCTGCAGGGTGAATGTCCACTGCAAAACGCAGTGACATCTGGCTCTGCAGGAAAAGTGCAAAGGCCTGCCTGCCTGTGGTCCAGAGTCGGTGGGCAATGCGGTGCGTCTGAAGGGCGTGGAACCCTTTGAAGAACAGAAATGGCGTCAGCAGGTCTTTCACTGCAGGGTCGCGCTCACGGATGGCTTGCAGATCGGCAACCACACCCCCGAGCACCTCGGGATCTGAAAGCACCTGCACAAATTCGGCCCGGAGGTCCTCAGCACACACCTCTTCCGTGCTGAGTTTTCCTGAAAGCAAGACACTGAGGCCTTCTGCCAGGTTTTCACTGGTCAGAAATACAGATTTCAGCAACCTTCCAAGCACCTTTTCGGATTCAGAGAGTTGCTGTGCGGCGTGCTGAAGTTCGGACCACAGGGTTCTGGCCTGCACGCTGTTGTGAAGAAGGGTTGCCACGCTCATAGTATACAAATGCTATCAATTGTGTGGGAGACCAATTGACTAGCTGATCGCAATTCACGCCTTTTCATGAAGATCAGGATACACCTTCTGAAGGCAAGTCTGGATCAAAAAAATGATCGAAGAGATCAGCAGTCAGGGATCAATCCTGATCCAGACCTCTGGTGTGCCCCTCTGGTTCGAGTTCCTCCACAGCTTCACGCACCGGACGAATCCACAGGCCGTCTTTCTGGAATTCAACATGCACAACTCTTGAATGTCCCAGAGCTCTGCCTGCTTCCTCAGGCAGTTGCAGCACCCACCCCTCAGGATGGCGTTTCAGGACCCCTTTCATGGCATCAACCTCAGCACCAGATCACCTCTGGACCCAACATACCTCTGCAATGTCAGTCCAGGACCATGAAAAAATACCGGACCTTTTGGTCCGGTGTCATGTTCAGTGGGTTGGTGGCCGTTCGTTCGGCAATACAGCATGCAATGGTCCCTGAGCCCCCTGTTTCAGAAAGGCGGATTCACAAAAAGCTGGGTGAACTTGGAGATGGTCGCAAGCGTCAGAAAGGACACGCTGAAGATGGTGAACATGCTCATCATGCGCCGAACCCCAAGGCCATAACTGGGGTTGTTGACATAAGCCTGGTGGTGCTTCTGCCAGCGGGCAAATTTCAGTTTTCCATCATTGCTGACACATTTCTGGGTGAAAGACAGACCAGACCAGGTGGTGAAGCCCTGCTCACTGATCTGGGCAATGGTGTCTTTGCGGAAGAAAGGCTGAGGATTGGAAAGGCTGGGATAGACAATCACCACGTCGCCCACCTTGTACTTGCTGCTGGTTTTCACGAACTCCTGTAACATTGCACTTTCCAGAATACTATGCATTCTTCAGTTTCGGCACAGTTTCGTTCAAGCATTAAGGTTGTAAGGAAAATGTTGTCTTTACATGGAGATGTTTAATTTTCTCATGAGACTTCGAGGTTCTTCATTTATGCCATTTCCCATCGGCGATCATGCGGCCATGACAATGAAAGGAGGGATAGATTTATCATGAGGATCTTTATTTTTATGCCGTTTTTTATGGTGCCTCTTGAACCATACAGTTCAAGAAACCCACAATCAATTTGCAACCCAAAGGAGACAGTGCTGCACAGCCCTGTTCTGCCCCCTGTCGAACGCTCTCCTTCTGTGAGAAGTGACCAGGGGTTTTCCCTTTGTATGGAAATCCTGGGTCAATTCGACAGGATTTCCTACTGTCCTGAAGGCCTGTTTCCCCAGAAACTGTCAATGGAGCATCTGGTTTCGAAACCCTGAGAAGCCTCTTTCCCTTGCAGAGGTGAAGAAAATACGCTGTACTGGTAAACTGAAGACAAAACAGTACAGTCCGCTCTGCTTCGCATTCAGCCGTCTCTCGATTTTCAGTGATCTCAGGAGGGTGAGCATGACGAACACCGCAGCCAAAACCAAGAGCACACCCCGGCAGGGCGTGCAAGCTGCTCGAGCCAGAACCGCCATCTGGTTTCTGGTTCCAGCCCTGATCGCCATCGTTCTGGTGGCAGGCTATCCGCTGTACAAAACATTTTATTTCAGTTTCACAGATTCGAACATTTCCAACCCTGCAGATGCAAAATGGATCGGTCTGGGCAACTACTGGTACACCGATCCTCAAACAGGGGTTTCTCTGGGGCTCTTGCAGGACCCCAAATGGTGGAGCGCCGTATGGTACACAGTGAAGTTTACTGTGGTTTCAGTGGTGCTGGAAACCATCCTCGGCCTGATCATTGCTCTGGTGATCAATGCGAAGTTCAAAGG
>NZ_BJXB01000042.1 GCF_007990775.1 Deinococcus cellulosilyticus NBRC 106333 = KACC 11606
GTGTTTTTATTGATATTTGTGTGCATATACATTTCGATAATGAATCAAAACACCAAAAGCTATGAATGGCCAGGCAATAAATCCCGTAGCAGGCACCAGAAAAATGGCAAGAAGCAACCATACAACGCCCCAACCCACTTCCCCTATCACAAAATGACCAATTCCAACAATAAGTAAATTCAGAATAAAACCCGTCCAGTAGTTGGGGGCGTTGATTTGCTGAGCATGTCTCTGACTTTCGAGCCTGATTCGCTCTCTGTATTCTTCTTCTGCACGGATTCTGGCTTTTTCTTCATCAGTCAGCATGACTTCCTCCGATTGCTTCTCATCAAAAATATATCATTCTGAATTTTTGTATTCTCGATCAGGAAGATCCCTTAATAAGTGTCGCTTTCACAGCAGCAGCCCACCATCAGCTGTTTTTCGGATGCGATTTGGAACATGTTTGGCTACCCTGAGGCATGCGTATCAACCCCATTGTCGAGAAATTGAAATCTGGTCAGGAAGTGACCTTCAAGCCCAGAGGAAACAGCATGGTCCCTCTGATTTATTCCGGTCAGGAGGTGACCCTCGAACCCCTCACCGATCAGCATGTCCTGAAAGAAAAAATGATTGTTTATGTGCAGGTGGCCGGGAATGTGTATTTGCATCTGATCAGTGCCATTGAAGGCACCAGGTACCAGATCAGCAACAACAGAGGAAGGGCAAATGGCTGGGTGGGTCGGGACCGCATTTATGGCGTCCTCAAAACGTAAAAGGGTCTCTTACATCTGAAAAGAAATCCGTCAGATCCAGCGGTGTTTAATGGACATGTCCTGTGAAGCAGGGACGAATGGACCCGAGGGCGACACTCGGGTTCTTTTTGTTGTTGCAGATTGCTACATACCCTGGCTTCCCTTTCTGCCTATGATGGGCCATGTTGAGAGTCAAAGGAAAACATCACGGGACATCAGATCAACTGGAATTGAAATCGGGCTGGATTGGCGTGGTCGAGGAGGACAGCCTGGGCGTGTTTCCAGTGGGAACTGAAGTGCGTGTCAGGCACGACGAAACCCTCACTGCATCTGAAACGGGCAGGGGTCCACTGGTGGTGGAACACAATGGGGTGTCCTACCCAGCAATTGAGCAGAAGCCTGCTCAGCCTGTTGAAGGGGAGGATCTGGAGGTTCGCATCCTTGAACTTGAACACCCACCCACCTGAGATCCTTTCTGAAAAACATGTTTTGCATCAGGCGATCCCATGCTGGATTGCCTTTTTTGCTGATCGCTGATGGCTGACCGCTGGCTGCTCCAAAGATTAAGATTCCTGTCATTCAGCTTGCACAACAATGAAGTTGGCAGTCCACACTGGTTTCAGCCATGAAAAGACTGCCGCACAATTCAGGGACCCCCAGAGGAGGCTCAATGCGCAAACAGATGCTTTGGCTTTGGCGACACACAAGACCTCACTACAAATGGCGTTCCAGACGCTGAGGGGGTGATCCTGAATCTCCTACGCCCATGAGGGTCAACTGGGCTGGCTTCCCTGCGAAAACATCCATCTTCCGCCCCGACTTGATCGGGGTGGTTGTGTTCTGGAGATGAAGCTCAGCTCTCATTTGTCTGGGGTTCATTTTGCTATCATGGATTCACCGCAACACAGGTTTCACTGCATTCACCAGAATGCCCCCGGAATTGCACATCCACACCCCATAGGAATCAGGCTGGCCTTCAAGCCAGCCTTCGTTTTTGAGGGAGATCCTCAGGACTGTCTGGCAGAGGGAACATCTGCAGAAGCCGCGGGCGCAACAGGTCGGGGCCGGGTGGTGGGCAACAGCCTGGCATTCAGGATGAACCCATTGGGCGTGAACTGGATCTGCAGGGGAAGCTGGGCATCCACCATGCCCTGAGGGGTGGCAAATTTGGCCACCAGGATGTGGAGCTCTCTGGATTTGACGATGGCAGCCACCAGGTCTTCGAAATCTGCGTCTTCCCGTTCAAGCTGGGTGTGGAGCTCAAAATCGTAGATGGTTGTGGTTTGCAGCGGCTGGATCACCTTCGTGGGCACATTCACCATGTCCAGGCGGGTTCCACTTTCATTGGTCAGCCCGAGTTGAACCAGAACCACGGCTCCTGGCCCGAGGTTGAGGGCCTGAATGCTGGGGGTCTGGAGGAGGTTTTTGACTTTCTTGTCGGCGGTGGCGGTGAGAACCACCTGTCCGCTGAGGGCCAGCATGTAGGGGTCTTGCACGGTTTCCTCCTGTCGGGATGAAGTGGATCAACATGGGGTCAGGCCAGCATGGTTGCATGAAGCACTGAAGACCCTTTGATTCAAACATGTCCAGTCTCACAGCTTTCTTATGGTGCTGTCTGTAGGGGATTTCCTTTAGAAGACCCTGCCTTCAGGCTGTGACCGCAAAGTGAAACCTTTGCCCCGAAAAGCGCAGAATCAGAATCAGAATGGATCGTGCACTAAAACACAATCCGTTTAAGGAGGGACCATGGAAATCACTGTCTTTACCATTGTGGTTGTCGTGTTGGCCATCATCATTGTGATGCGTGGTGTGGTGATCGTCCCGCAGGGATACCAGTACACCGTCGAACGCTTTGGGAAATATGTGAAGACCCTGGAACCCGGTTTCAGCGTGCTGATTCCGGTCATGGAGCAGGTGGGACGCCGCGTGAACATGATGGAACAGGTGCTCGATGTGCCCAGCCAGGAGGTCATCACCCGGGACAACGCCCTGGTGCGGGTGGACGGGGTGGTCTTCTATCAGGTGCTGAATGCTGCGAAGGCCTCCTATGAAGTCAGTGGCCTCAAGCCTGCCATCATGGCCCTCACCCAGACCAACATCCGCACGGTGATGGGCTCCCTGGACCTCGATGAACTGCTGAGCAAGCGGGATGAAATCAATGCCCGTCTGCTTGCGGTGGTGGATGAGGCGACGGAACCCTGGGGCGTGAAAGTCACCCGCATTGAGATCAAGGACATCACCCCTCCTGCGGATCTGGTGGAGAGCATGGGCCGACAGATGAAAGCAGAGCGTGACAAGCGCGCCCTGATTCTGGAGGCAGAAGGGGCCAAGCAATCGGCGGTGCTGCGGGCAGAGGGCCAGAGGCAGGCCGCCATTCTGGAGGCAGAAGGCCAGAGGCAGGCACAGATTCTCGCAGCAGAGGCCAGCAAGCAGGCTGCGTTTCTTGCTGCAGAGGCCCGTGAACGCCAGGCCGAAGCCGAGGCAAGGGCCACAGGTCTGGTCTCTGAAGCCATTGCGAAGGGAAGTGTGCAGGCCATCAACTACTTTGTGGCCACCCGTTACACGGAAGCCCTGGAGAAGATGGCCTCTGCAAACAACCACAAGGTAATCCTGATGCCCCTGGAGGCCTCCAACGTCATTGGTGCACTGGGAGGCATTGCCCA
Organism: Deinococcus cellulosilyticus NBRC 106333 = KACC 11606; assembly: GCF_007990775.1. Taxonomy (NCBI): domain Bacteria; kingdom Thermotogati; phylum Deinococcota; class Deinococci; order Deinococcales; family Deinococcaceae; genus Deinococcus; species Deinococcus cellulosilyticus. Next base: position 3,398 of record NZ_BJXB01000042.1, read on the forward strand.
GATTGCCCAGGACACCTTCCGGAAGGAGTGAGGGCATGGATGGCCTGAGTCCGTGGATGTGGTGGATTGCGGGTGCAGTCCTGATGGTGCTGGAAATCCTGCTTCCGGGGTTTTTCCTGCTGTGGCTGGGCCTGGGAGCTGCCGGAACCGGGGTGCTGCTCTGGCTTGTTCCGGCCCTATCGGTGCCCCTGCAACTCATCCTTTTTGCTGTGCTGTCGGTGGTGCTGGTGGGAGTCTTCAGAGGGGTGTACCTGAAGCAGCTGAATCCGCCCACAACAGAGCACCTCAATGACCGCACCGAAGCCCTGATCGGGCGCATCTGCACGGTGACCCGTGCCATTCAGAACGGGCAGGGTCAGGTCAAGGTGGGAGATTCTGTCTGGAGGGCCAGTGGTCCAGATGTGCAGGCAGGAGGCACTGTGCGCATTGTCGGAGCGGAAGGCACCACACTGAAAGTCGTTCCTGTGGAGTGACTTCTTCACTCAAGAGAAAACCCCCGGAGCATGTCCGGGGGTTCTGCATTCAAAGCCTCAAATGCGAACAAGTTCAATGCGCTGGTAGGTGACACCCAGCCTGGAGGGGGTTCTGCCGAAAGCGTCCACCGGAACCAGGGTCACGCTGATTTTTTTGTCTTTGAGGATCAGTTGCTGGGTGGCAGCACTGAGTTCAATGACGGCATCGAATGTCCGGGCATGGCGGTGGTGGCCTTCTGGACCGAGGGTGGCCTGCACTGCCCCGATGGCCCCTGCGAAACTGGCGCTCTGCAGGGCTGCATCCAGGGTTTTCACGCCCACATCGGGTTTGTTCACAAAGACAAAGACCTCTGCAGACTGGTTTTGAGGCACATGAATGCCAGTGATCTTGAGGGCCAGCTTCCCTTTCGGGGTGGCCATGAGGGCCCCATTCTGACCAGGTGCGGGCAAGGGAGTGGCGTGCGTGGTCCCTTTGGGGTCCAGTGCAATTCCGTTGCGGCCTGAGACCAGCACCGCATTGGGAATCTGAGGGGTGATGCGCTGGGGGGTGACGGCCACTTTGGTGGGAAGGGTGGTGGCGAGCGTGTCGTACCTGTAGCCCAGGTGGGTGGTGTGGATCACATCTTCCACCTGAATGGAGACCCAGGTGGCATTCTCGTCGTAGAAGGTCCAGGATTGCTGGCTCCAGGTGGGATCGGTGGGGTTCTGGTTGCTCTTGCTCTGGGCAAGCCACATGTCCCAGAAGCGGTCCACGTTGGAGTGGTGGGCAAAGAACATGGGATCTCTGGCCGCGGTTGCCAGAACCCCCATGTCCGTACCGCAGTTGGGCATGGTGTTGCCATCGGTGCCAGACCAGACGTGCACATGGTTGTGGGGGAGCAGTTCCAGCTGTCCAGCGTTGCCTGTCCCACCCCCAAAAGTCTGGTATTCGGTCTGGGTCAGGACCTTCTGGGTGATCAGGGGTCCGGTGATGCGTGGGGGAAGCTGAGCACTGGGGCTCTGTCCCCTCAGGGCATCAAACAGGGAGTTGGCCTGCCCTCCCAGGCTGTAGGGTGGAGGCATCATCTGGCGTGAAGGGGTGAGGCCCCAGCGGTCCCAGTCCCAGTAAGGAAGCCTGAAGCTGGGGTCATCGATCAGGGTGGCAAGAATGCGCTCATGAAAGTACAGGAAAGCGCGGTGCCACGGCAGGAAGTACCAGCTGCCGTGAATTTCCGGCCCGGCCTGACCGTCCGATCCGCCGCCACAGTACCAGCAGTGCACTGCAGCCTGATGGAGCCAGCCTCTGGGGTCATCTGGGTTGCTCTCGGTGAGGTCACGCAGGGCCTGGTATGCAGCTTGCAAGCGGCTCACTTCTTTGCTGGTGAGGGTGAAGGCACTTTTGCGATCCACCACAGGACCGGAATAGGGCGTGAAAGGAACGGGAGCTGCCTTTGGCGGTGGAGGGGCACAGTCCACAGGGTAATCAGGCGGGAAATAGCTGGAGTCTGAGCAGCTCTGGGCCATGGTGGGAACCAGCTGGGAGAGGGCGGTTCCGGTGCCAATCATGCCCAGCAGTTTCAAGAGCTGGCGGCGTCTGGGGTCCATCGGATGGGCCATCTTGATGCTCCTTTCATGCTTTTCTCATTGGAAACAGGTTCAGTGTACGGGATTCAAAAAGCGATTTGTGCGTCCATAAGGCACTTTCCCTATTTCCTTCAAGGGGAAAACATGGACCTGTTGAGATGGGGTGAATCCGCTTGAAAAATGGACTGCACAAAATGGGTAAGCTGGAACAGTGAACCGTTTTACCTCCCGCAGGGTGTCCCGGATGCCCGAGAGTGTTTTCCTGCAGATGGACACTGCCAAAAAAGCCGCCCGTGCAAAAGGTCTGGACCTCATTGACCTGAGCATCGGGGCCTCAGACCTGCCTCCACCCCGGGTGGCTTTGCAGGCCCTTGCAGATGCCGTGTGGGACCCTGGCACTTACGGGTACTGCCTGCGCTCCGGGTTTACCCCTTTTCTGGAAGCAGCAGCAGACTGGCACCACAGGCGTCAGGGGCTGAACCTTGACCCGCACACGGAACTCCTGCCCCTGATCGGGTCTCAGGAAGGTTTCTCGAATCTGCTTCTGGCGACCACCAACCCTGGAGACCTGATCCTGTTGCCTGATCCGGGCTATCCCAGTTACCTGGGTGCAGTGGCCATTGCGGAACTTGAGACCCATCTGGTTCCCCTGCTCGAAGAACAGGGATTCCTGCCTGACCTGCAGAGCATCCCTGCAGAGGTGGCAGATCGGGCCCGTGTGCTGGTGCTCTCCTATCCCAACAATCCCACCTCAGGGGTGGCCACGCCAGAATTCATGCAGGAGGCTGTGGACTTCTGCCGCAGGCACAACATCCTGCTGATCCATGATTTTCCCTATGTGGACATGGTCTTCGGAGATTACGAAGCGCCCAGTGTCCTGACCTCACATGGAGCTCTGGACTGTGCAGTGGAACTGTACAGCATCTCCAAGAGCTTTCACATGGGGGGCTTCAGGCTGGGATGGGCTGCGGGCAACCGGGAGGCCATTGCTGCACTGGAAAAACTCAAGAGTGCCGTGGATTTCAACCAGTATGTGGGCATCCAGAGGGCAGGCATTGCCGCACTGGGCCTCCCCAGAGAACACACCCGCCAGGATGCCCTCAGGCTCATGGAGCGCCGGGACGCCTTGTGCGAAGTCCTCACCGAAACAGGCTGGACTGTGCAGGTCCCGAAAGCCAGCATGTACGTGTGGGCCCGGATTCCTGCGGCTGTTTCCTCTTTTGACTTTGCCCTGAATCTCGCCCGCGAAACAGGTGTCGCCGTCAATCCCGGTCTGGCCTTTGGAGAACGTGGAGAAGGGTTCGTGCGTTTTGCGCTGGTCCGTGAGCCTGAAGTGCTCAGGGAAGCCGCCCAGAAAATTGCTGCTTACCTGAAACAGACCGTCTGAGAATCAGACAGGCAACAAAAAAGGCTCTGGGATCTCCAGAGCCTTTCTCTTTATTTTTACGCTTCTCCCTCACCATTCACGGCCTTCATGATGTCCTCGTAGTGTCCTGCAGGACTCAGTTTGTCCCACTCGGTGTAGTTGCTGAAGGTGCTGCCTCCGCCCTGAATGGTGGGCTCTTCAGCCTGGTAGAAAGGACCCGACAGACCTGCGTAGGCTTTGCCATCCCTGTCGGTGAACTTGAAGAGGTAATAGTTCATTTTGCCGTCTTTGCCCTCTTCACTGAACGTCTGGACGTACTCAACGCTGGCAGGCTCATAACCGAGCTCATCGGGGTAGGTGAGCCAGTGGGCCAGATCCGACTGGGCCAGGGACTGCTGGTTGCGGTACTGTTCAGGAAAAAGGTCCAGACGATCTGCGCGCTCCAGGTAATCGTAGAAGGTGAAGCGCATGTCGTTGCTGTCGGCCACAGCCTGGATGTCTGCTGCAGGAACCGTTTGTTTGTTGAAGATCAGGGAGATGGCCGCCCAGCCTTTGAGGTGGGGATCGCTGTACTTCAGGGCATCTTTCAGCACGGTGTTTGCTGCAGGGGTGTTGAGGAACCCGATCAGGTCCAGCATCAGGCCCCCGAAGTAGCGGTCTGTGCGGTAAGGCCTGTTGTAACGCCAGTCCGTTCCTGTGGGCTGCTGGACAGGTTTCAGTTTGACCGACAGGGCCTGATAGTCATTGAGGATCTGCTTCTCGTTGTCCCTCAGGACCTTCTGGGACATTTTCTCGTCGTACAGGAAAGACAGGGCCAGATCGTAGATGTCGAACTGCAGGGCAGGATTCCGGGTGTACTTGAAAAGTTCAGGGAAGAAGACGTTGACGTACTCCGTCTGGTCTTTCAGGTAGCGCACGGGCAGGGAATCCAGCGCAGCCGAATGCTTGCCCACCAGACCCACGTAGGTCTTCAGGGCGTCTTTGTTGTCCTTGAAGCGGGTCAGGATGTCCAGGGCGTACCATTTGGCATCAATGTCCAGATCGGCAAACATGCCCACAATGGGCTTGATGTAGGAGGGTTTGGGGTCTTTGCGCAGGTCAGCGAGCAACTGGGCATTGACGCTGTAATCTCCAGCAGGCCCATAAGTGAGTTTTGCAGCCTCCAGAATTTTCAGGCCTTCTTTTTCGGTGAGGCCTTCCTGTCCATAATCTGCGAGTTCATCGAGTGCGGTCAGGCGCTGGCCTTCCTCAGGGCTTTTGAGGTCTTGAAGCAGTTCGTCCACGGTGGCAGCACTGGCAGCCCCAGAAAGCAGAACGCTGATCAGCACAGTCTTAAAGGATAGAGATTTCATCACCTCTCCATCCTAACAAAAGCCCTGTAAGAAAGCTTACGTTTTCAGCACTACGCCATTGCCTCACTCCGGGAGGGTGATGGTTTTCCAGCTGTCCCGGAGTTCCACCCTGTAAGGTGCCCGTTCCCCATGTCCATAAACCATCAGGCTTTCTGCCCGTTTTGGACCTCCCTTGCGGGTCAGGCGCACCCTGCCCTCTTCATGCTGGATGGTGACGGTGGTCCAGTCTCCATCGGCCTCTCCCTCTCCCTCATCCTCGTAGAGACGGAACTCTCCTTCTGCAGAGACATTCACGTGCCACTCGATGGTCTCCCAGCGGGCCGTGGTGGTGAACTGGGCAACACTGGTGAAAGGCACAATGCCCCCGGGCTTCAAAAAGACGGGAATGCGGTCCAGACCACTGGAAACCACCTCGTATCCTGATCCATACTGCTGGGCTGTGCTGGAATTCAGCTCCATCCAGCCTCTGGTGGGGAAATAAGCCACCCTATGGGTGTGGTAGGGCTTCATGATGGGGGCCACAAGCAGGTTCTCACCGGACAGGAACTGGTCGTACAGGTGTGCTCCATCTTCCGGGTAATGGATCAGCATGGCCCGCATGGAAGGCAGACCCGTTTCCTGTGCCACCTTCATCAGGGTGTAGAGGTAAGGAAGCAGCCGGTAACGGAATTCCGCAGCACCCTTGATGAAAGGGAGGTGCTCCGGGAAGGCCCAGGGCTCCTTGTAATCGGTGCCCATCGAACTGTGGTTGCGCATGAAGGGATAGAACACCCCGAGCCACATCCATCTCGTCACCAGTTCCCCACTGGAGTTGCCCAGAAAGCCACCAATGTCACTGCCCACACAGGGAATCCCGGAAAGGCCCAGGGAGAGCAGGAGTTGCAGGTTCATCTCCATGTGTTCCCAGTAGGCACTGTTGTCTCCGGTCCACACGGTGGCGTAGCGCTGGATGCCTGCATAACCAGCACGGGTCACAATGAAAGGCCGCTTTTTGGGAGCGAGTTTCTTCAGGCCTTCAAATGTGGCCTGACACATGCCCATGCCATACATGTTGTGGGCCTCCAGGTGGTAGATTTTGCCATGCATGGCATCGTCTGGCAGGGTCTTTCCCTGCACCTTTTTCGGATCATGTTCGACATGAACCTTTTCAGAACTGGGCTCGTTCATGTCGTTCCAGAATCCTGAAATGCCGCTGTCCAGCATGATCTGGTGCTTCTCACCCCACCACTGGCGCACGTCTTCCTGGATGAAATCGGGAAAGACTGCACGTCCGGGCCAGACCGCTCCCACCATCACATCCCCCCGGTTGGTTTTCACCAGAAAGTCCTTTTTGGTGGCCTCGTCGTACATGAAGTAACCTTTTTCTTCCTTGATCCCCGGGTCCATGATGGTGATGATTTTGACCCCCTGCTTCTCGGCCTCCCTGCACAGGGCCTTCGGGTCCGGAAAACGGTGCTGGTTGAAGGTGAACACCCGGTAACCATTCATGTAGTGGATGTCGAGGTGCACCGCGTCCAGCGGAATCTGGTACTTGCGGTAATGCTCAATGATGTTCAGGACTTCTTCCTGGGAGGTGTAACTGTACCTCGACTGGTGAAGGCCCATTGACCAGAGGGGCTTGGGCGTGATCTTTCCGGTCAGTTCCGTGTACCGGTCCAGAATCTCCGCAGGGGTGTTCCCCATGATGAAGTACATGTCCAGTTCGTTGCTCTCGGTTTTCCAGGTGATGGTCTCCGGGTGCTCCTTGGCAATGTCCACTTCAGAACGGGAGGTCTCATCCAGAAAGAACCCCCAGACCTTCCCCTCATGCAAACCCATGAAGAAGGGAATGGACTGGTACAGCGGATCGGTGTCTGGATGGTGCGGGGCCACATCGGTGTTCCAGAAGGTGAATTTGAGTCCCCTTTTGTTCAGAGGCCCGACTTTTTCCCCGAATCCCACGTAGGCTTCCCCATAAGGGGCATACAGGTTGACGGTGCATTCTTTGCGGTTCACAGGCTCTTCAGGCTCAAAAATGCCTGTCAAGCTTTTCAGTTCACAGACCACAATCCCATCCAGCAGAATCTGCATCTGGCCTTCAGGTTTGATTCTGAGGATGCTCTTGCCCGAGATGAGCGTCCAGCCCTCATCTTCAATTTCAAAAGGCAACTGGCCCGGATTCAGCACAGCCACACTTTCTGCGGGGGGCAGGTCATCTCCCTGAATGTATCCTTTGGGCCGCACCCGGTAACGCCACACGCACTCCAGTGGACTGGTGATTTCCGCTCTGGCATGAATGCCACTCAATTTCGCCTTTTTGGGCACAATTTCAATCTTCTCAAACATGTGATCCCCCCAGTGTCCAGATCAAACACTGCATTCCGGGCTTCAATTTAAGGTGAGGTCTTTTCTTCTTCCGTATCAATCCCCTCTCTTGGCATTTTCAGGTACCATGAAGCGTCATGACCCACTGGAACGCCCTTGTCCTCGGAGGCGGAGACCCGAGTGATCCTTTCGCCACCGCCCACCAGGCCCCGGTCAAACCCCTGATCGACATTCACGGCAAAGCCATGAGCGTGTACGTGCTTGAAGCCCTCAGGGACTCTGGCCGCATTGCCCACATCGCCTACATCGGACCGACCACGCCTGCAGTCGATGCCCTGATCCAGCAAACCCTCCCGGACCAGGGAAGCCTGATCGGAAACCTGGAGTACGGGGTGCAGCAGATGCCCGCCGGAAACCGGGTTCTGGTGGTCACTGCAGACATCCCCATGATGACCGCCACAGAACTTCGCGAGGTATTGGACAGCGCTCCAGACAGCGGCCTGGTCTATCCCATCGTGAGAAAAGAAGACTGTGAAAAAGCCTATCCGGGCGTGAAACGCACCTATGCAAAATTGAAAGATGGGGTCTTCACCGGAGGGAACATCTTCATCCTGAAACCCGAAATCATCAGCACCTTCCTGCCCCGGCTCAAGGAGATGCTGGCAAACCGCAAAAACCCCCTGAAGCTCGCGGGCCTCATTGGTTTCGGAACCCTGGTTCGGCTGCTCACAGGGCAACTCAGCCTGAAGCGTCTGGAGCAGAAGGTCGGGAGCATCCTGGGCGTCAGTGTGAGTGCCATGCCCACCCGTTACGCCAGCATCGGCACGGATGTGGACAAGGACGCAGATCTGGACCTTGCCCGCAGCAAACTGGCCTGAATCAGGTGTTCAGGCGCACCAGGGTGCGGGCAGGCACCAGAAACCGCACGGCATGGGGGATCACCCGGGCAGTGAGAGGCGTGCTGGCATCCAGAAGCTCTCCATCGTACTGCACAGGCAGTGGAGGGTCAGACTGGATGCGCACTGTCTTGCAGGTGTAGATCTCCACCCCTTCCGGTGCAGGAATGGTCTTGAGGCCCATGCGACTGACAAAGGAATCCATCAGTTTGGGCACAATCGCCAGAGGGGTGTTCCCCTTCACCACCACCACACTGAGCAGGCCATCCGAAGGATCAATTCCAGGGGCAATGGGAATGCCAAAATTCACCATGCCAAAATTGGCCAGCAACACACTCATGCCTCTGGTGCGCACCGCCACCCCATCGAGTTCCAGCAAAAGGTCCGCTTCGGTGGCCCGCAGGTTCTTGAACACCCCCATGAAGTACGCCAGTGCCCCAAAGTTGGGCTTTAAAGCTTCACTTTCGCGGATCATGTCGGCATCAAGCCCTGCACCCGCCACCATGGTGAAACCAAATGTCTGGTCCTGCATGTGAATTTCTGCCAGATCGATGGTGAGGGTTTCCCCATCCATCACCACCTGCGCGAGGCTCTGCACACTGGGAACAAGGCCCAGGTTCTGGGCAATCAGGTTTGCCGTGCCTGCAGGGTAGGCCAGCAAAGGGGTGTCCAGGCCAATCAGGGCATGGGCCACACTGCTGACCGTGCCATCTCCACCCGCAGCAATCACCGCGTGGTACTTGCTGGCATCGTAGAGCAGGTCCTGAACCCGCAAATTGCGGTGCAGGTACCGCACCGTGATCCCAAAATCTTCCTCGTGAAGCAAATGCAAAAAACCGTCCAGAGGGGTCATGCCCTGTCCAGAACGGGGGTTTCGAATGACCAGCAATTCTTTCATCATAGGAGGGAAACGTCCATCAGGAAGCTCACTTTATTGTAACCTCAGCAGCCTGTGAAAGGGAAAACATCTCCAGAATGAGCGTAAATATGCTGCTCGGACAGTCTCTTGGGGGAAAGCGGTCAGCGCAACAACACCTGGGGGCTTTCACTTCAGGCAGAGACAACAGACATTTTGTCCTCCAGCACAGCTCAGGATTTTTGTTTGCCTTCTGCAAAAGCAGCAAAGAATCTTTTGCTGACCCCTGGTGGCCTTTTCAGGGGCACCGTCCAATCAGCGCCCTGTTGCCAGGTTTCAAAGCTCACTGTTCCAGAAAAAGCTGCAAAATGCGCACAGCACTGGCCTCGTCAAGTTCTCCCTTGGAGCGGCGACGGCCATTTAAATCTTCCTCGGCACTCAGGGTGGTGTAACGCTCATCCTGGTAGTGCACGGTGATCCCAGCCTGACGCAGGGCATGCCCGAGGGCCCGCACCTTCTGGGCCTGTTTGCTGGCAAGACCATCGGTGCGCAGGGGCAGGCCAATGACCACCTCGGTGGCCTCCTCCTGTTGCATTTTCTGCTGGATGCCCTGGATGTCCTCGGCCTGTTTGCCCCGGTGCAGGTAGCCCCGGCCAAAAGCCAGACGGCCATAACTGACCGCAAAGCCAATGCGTCTGGGGCTCACGTCAAGGGCCAGATAGGTGGTGTCAGGGTTTGCGGAAGTGTCAGCCATGGGGGTTTGAGGGCAAAAAAAATCGCGGTCTTTTCGCCGCTTATGTTGAGTAATATAGCACGTTATGCAGCAAAAGTCAAGATTATGCAGGCCAATATGCAGATGTCAGCGGCCCCCTTTCCCTGCACACTGAAAACATGATCACCGCCGTCCCCCTCCTGCAGAAACAACGTGCTCTGTACGACATCCCCAGAGGCATGGACCGCTTTGAGGCCTACCTTGACCTGATGGCCAATGGGCACCCTGAACGCCTTCCCACCCTTCCTCTTGAGGGCATGAACCCGATGGCCCGGGAGCATGTGGCAGAACACCTCGACCAGCTTCTGGCCCTGAATGCCGATGGCTGGCTGGAGAATTTTGCCGCAGAACTGAATGATCGCCTCGATCCCACACCGGACCGCAACATCTGCTGGGTGATGGTCGATGACCTCAAAGGGGGCTGGACCACCCGCCACCTGACCGAGGCCAGTTACCGCTTCGAGCAGGCAAAATACCACTTCGAGTGGATTCCCGTGATGGTGTGGGCCAGCGAGCCCATCACACACCAGAATTTTCGCATTGCAGCTCTGGGAGATGCCTTCAGGCACTTCTACAAGCTGGAGCATGGAACGCCAGAAACCCTGGATCAGATGATCACCCAGGAAGGCAAAGCCCTGTCTTTCTCTGGAGCAGAGCTCACAATGCCCCTGGAAGAACTGGAATACACCGCAGAAGTGTTGAAAGAACACCTGCAAAGCACCCACTTCCCGACCCTTTTCACCTGCCTGTATGGAGACCACAACGCCGCAAAAGTGGGGTATCCAGCTCTGGGGCTCAGCGAACGCGCTGGGTTTGAATATGCACTGGCCAGAGAAAAAGGTCTGGTGTCCTAAACCTCTGCAGCATCAGGCAGCAGGCCTTCAAACACGTACACTTCCTGCATCAGGTCTGAGACCTCCAGACGGGCCATGCCCTCCCGGATGAAGTGGTCCATGATGCGCTTTGCCACTGTGACACTCAGGTTGCAGTGAAGCACGACTTCCGCAATGGTCACCCGGCCTTTTTCCTGTGCCACGAAGGCCAGCACCTTGCGCGACAGCACCTCCATGTTGGGTTTACCTGAACGGATCAACCAGATGCCGCCGTAAAGGGTCAGGGCAAAAAAGACAATCATGCCCCAGATCACCCCCACCGAGGTCTCCTGTCCCACCGGTTGACCTCCAATCAGGTCTGCTGCTGCAGCCACCATCATCAGGGCAGAGAACGCGATGACCGCCCAGCCGAACACCAAACGCAGAAATTGCATGGGACCATTGTAGCGGGAGCGTTTTGAGGATGGGAGGGGTCAGGGAAGGCCAACCCACCTAGATGTGCTGCACCAGCCAAGCACATGCATGGGACAAATTGCATGGGAAGCAAGCTTCAGACCTGCTACTCTCTGGGTAACATGACTGTACTGGACACCTCCATCCCCCATCCCCCAACCCCAGAAGCGGCCTTGCAGCTGCTTCTGGACGGCAACAGGCGCTACGTCAACAACGCCCCCCACCTGGATGAAAGCCCCCAGAGGCGCGCAGAAGTCGCCCGGGGTCAGCACCCCTATGCCATGGTCCTGGGCTGTGTCGACTCCCGTGTTCCGCCCGAACTGATTTTCGACTCTGGCCTCGGTGAGTTGCTGGTGGTCCGCACCGCAGGTCACGTGCTGGACCATGCGGTGCTCGGCAGCCTGGAGTTCGGCATTGAAGCCCTGAAAATTCCCCTGCTGGTTGTGCTGGGCCATGACCGCTGCGGGGCAGTGAAAAGCACCCTGGACGCCCTGGAAAAACACATGCACGCCCATGAAGACATCGACTGGCTTGTGGAACACATCAAACCCGCCTTCGAAGTGGCCCAGCACGAACAGAACCTGCTGGACGCCACTGTCAAGGCCCACGTGCGCATCACCGTCAATGAACTGAAACAGACGCCCATTCTCCGGGAAGCCGTGGAACAGAGAAAACTCCAGATTGTGGGTGCGATGTACAACCTGGAGTCTGGAAAAGTCAAACTGCTGTGAATTTCAGATTCCGAAGATCCTGCGGTGCTGCGGATTCACAGCCTCCACATACTCAGGGTGCCGCTGGATGAACCCGACCACGAAGGGGCACATGGGAATGACCCATTTTCCAGCGGCTCTGGTCTCATCAAGGGCCTGACGAATCAGGGCACTCCCAATGCCCTTGCCTTCTATGCTCTCATTCACCTCAGTGTGGGCGAACATCACAGCCCCTTCCAGAGGGCGGTACTCGGCAAAAGCCACCACTTCTCCGTTCAGGACGGCTTCATAATGCTTCAGTTCGGTCTGGTTTCTGATGGTGATGTCTGACACCGGTGATGCCTCCTTCCATGATCCTAAGGGTCTGGTGTTGAGTTGTTTCAGCTTCGCGTCACAGTCCGGTTTTTTCAACCTTTGACGGTGATCAGGGGTTCAAGTTCAGCCACAGGCTGCGCGATCTGGGCACCTTGCAGCGTTTCCATGATGGCCTGAATGTTCTTGTAGGCGTCTGGGGCTTCCTGCAGGAGTTCTTTCAATTTCTCCCGGGCCACATCCGGGCGGGTCCGGGCAAAGTCCACCGGAGTCACCACCCTGTGCTGCCTGAGCAGGTCATCCAGATCCTGTGTGGAGCCCTGCATGGCCTGCCCACGCGACAGCACCCGTCCTGCCCCATGACTGGCACTGCTCAGGGCCTCTCTGAGACCCAGACCTGCCAGCACAAAACTGCTGGTGCCCATCGACCCCGGGACCAGCACAGGTTCACCGGTGAACCTGAAGGGCGTGTTCTGCATGGCCTCAAAGCCTCTGGCAGGTGTGGCCCCTTTGCGGTGGATGTACGTTCCGTCTTCCTCCCAGATCATGTTGTGTGTCGCGTCATAAAGCAGCGGGAAATCTGTGGGCATTTCAAGGTCCTGAAACACAGCACGCACCATCAGGGCCAGCATCAGGCGGTTTGCAGTGGCAAAGTTGCACCCTGCATTCAGGGCGTCCCAGTTCTGCAGTACGGTCTCCTCATGCACCTCTGCATTCGGAACAGGATACAGCTGGTTTCTGGGATGGACCAGACCTGCAGGATAGAGGCGTGAAAGGTGCTCCCGGATCATGGAAGCGCAGGTGTACCCCACCGAGACCGAGCCAGAATGCACCATCACCACCACCTGATCTTTTCTGAGGCCCCAGGCATGGGCAATGCCAGGATGCAGGATGTTTTTCACCCGTTGAATTTCCACAAAGTGGTTGCCTCCGCCCAGGCTCCCGATCTGGCCATCCCGGGTGAAATCCCTTTGTCCCAGGAAATCTTCAAGGCCCAGAGTGTTCCTTGCACGGCGACTGCCCAGCGATTCTGTGTGCTCTGCCTCATGGGTGAGGTCCTGGTCATGGAAAAGCTGCCACAGGCCTTCCTGAAGAGAACGGGGGGTCGTGTCCATCAGGCCCAGCAGACCTTCTCGCAGCAGGGCTTCACGCTGGAGCCTGTTCATGGGGATGTTGCGCCCGGCTTCAAAAAACATGCGCCTGAGTTTCGGGATCAGGGCTTTTTGGTGACCCAGGACCTGTTCTGCAGTCAGGCTTGTGGTGTGCAGGCGCATCCCACACCCCACATCGTTGCCCACGGCCTGGGGCAGGAGAAAACCACGGGTCTGCACGACAGTCCCCACAGGGATGCCTTTTGCCTTGTGAAAATCAGGGGTGAGGACCACTTTTTGCAGGCCTGCACCCTCAGGAAAAGCCTCTGGAGCATGACTGGACCAGCGATTCATGGTGCCTTGCACTTCCAGCATCTGGCGAAGCTCCCGCACGGCCCTCTGATCGAAGGCGACATTCTCACCCGCAAACAGGGTGACTTCCGGGAGGTGGGAATCTTGAAACGACCAACGGTAGCGATCAATTCTGGAAAACATGTTGCCTCTTGGTGTGCTGTGAAACTGAAACAGCATCAATCCACCCTCTTTCAGGGCAGATCAGGTTTCAGAAAGGGCCAATAAATGAAGACCACGCCTCACAGCAGCAACTGAGGCTCTGGTTCAAAGGTAGCAGAGGCAGCAGGAAAAGGCATGCATCAGGTGACTTAAGCCAACCCGCATGCAAAAAAAAGTCGGCCTGCAAGCCGACAGAAATTTGAGGTTGAACGGACAGAACGCTGCGCTTCAGACTTGACTGGGTCCTGTGGTCAGGATGCCTGCCTCGGTGTCGGGGTCTGCTTCTTCCCGGGCACTCAGGACGAACGAGACGAGGGTGATGCAACCAAAAAATCCAAGCATGACGAGCGCTTCCATGTCCGGTCCTCCTGTCCTTTTCTGCCTCACAGCAGGTTCACGTCGCTCAGGCTCCACCTGATGCAGAGCCCATATTGAAATCCGTGAAATCATTGTGGTGCATGAGGTTGAAGTGCAGGCAAAGCCAGGCTTAGGGTGGGCTGAACATTGTGTGCCATCACACTTGATTTTTTGTTCAGCTTTCATTCAGTCAGGCAAAAAACAAACCCAACTTTCGCCAGGTCTGACAGGAACAACAGTTCAGTGGTAAAAGTTCGAATCGAAAGCGGTGGATCGTGAAGGCTCTGCCTGTGCTTGCATTTCACGGGACTCCATGGCTGAGATGACAGTGGCAACCGCCAGAAGCATTAAAACAAACAATACAATCCAAATGACAAACATCATGAACCTCCTGAAGGCAAACTTCTGACCCTTGAGGTCAGCGAAAGAGGTTGAATTTGCCTTGATGATATTGTGACATCTGGCTTCCTAAAAAAGACAAGACTTGAATAAACAGCCCTTAAATTTGTAACAACACCGGCAAAATACAGTTTTTCTTCAGCCTGGGTGTTCGGAGACCAAACAAGGCAGCAAAAAATTCAGATGTAATCCGTGACCTGTCCTGGATCAATGCCATTGAGCCTGCGGTACATCATGATCGCCTGCCTGTCTGAAAAAGAGGAAATGATGTCCGCCACCAGACGCGCCTTCTTTGCCACGTAGACAGCAGGGTCGGCTTCCATCAGAAGTTCAATGTCTTCCAGAAAACGTGGGGGCACGATGTTGCGCTGGTAGTCGTCCTCAATGCTGCTCCAGTAGATCCGGAACAGGTTTTCAATGATGTTGCGGTACCCGCGTTGCTGGGTGCCCAGTTGTGGACGATGGATCACGTAGGCCCAGATCATGCGCCTGAAGAAAGCCAGTTCAACCTTGTAGGTGGGATCAATCACCAGGCCTGTTCCAGTTGCATTCAGGCGAATGTTGCTGACGTAGTTCGCAATGAAGTTTGAAGCTGCGGACTTCAGGGAGGCATGTTCAATCCGCCGACCCGAGTAGAAGTCCCCCACCATCAGGTCAATGGCGTTGCGGATGCATTCCCTGGCCTCTTTTTCATCCATGTCGATGTCTTTGAGCACCAGATGCTTTTCGCGTTCAAAGAAGCGCTGGAAGAAACCATCCTGTTTCATGTTCTCTGCGGGAAGGATGCCCGCCCGGTAGAAATCCACCAGATCGTGAATGGAGTAGGCGATGTCATCGGCGTAGTCCATGATCTGCGCCTCAAGGGTGGGCTCTTCGGTCTGCCGACCAGAGCGCACAAACTCGAAGTACTCCACATCGTCCCGGTACGCCCCGTACTTGCGGTGGCGCTTCAGTTGCACCTCGTCTGTGGGATCAGAAGGCTTTTCCCCTCTCAGGTAGGGGTATTTCATGGCGGCAAGCAGGGAGGCCCGGGTCAGGTTGAGGCCCACGTAGCTCTGGGACTGCACCGCCAGACGGGTCACGATGCGAAACGACTGGGCGTTTCCTTCAAAGCCGTCCGGGTCATGGGCACTGACCAGTTCATCAAGCACTGCCTCCCCGATGTGACCAAAAGGAGGATGGCCCAGATCGTGAATCAAGGCGGCGGTTTCCACCACATCCGGATCGATGTCAGGAAGAGGTTTCTGCCTGCGCTGTTTGCAATCCCGGATGAGCTTTTCAGCAATGCGTCTGGAGATCTGCGAGACCTCCAGCGTGTGGGTCAGGCGGTTGTGAAACGCGTACCCGGTGGGGGTGATCACCTGGGTGATTTCGGCAAGCCTGCGGAACTCATCGGTGTAGAACACCCGATCCCGGTCGCGGGCATAGGCGTTCCGCTGGTCCGGGGTGTCCAGATGTTTGCGCTCCTGACGCCTGGCCTCCTGCATGACCTCTAAAGTAACCAGCATGGGGAGGGTTCGTCAAATTTTTGAGGATGCCGAGGGCCGAGAGCCCAGAGCTGAGAGCCGAGGGCAAAAATACAAAGGGCAAAAGCAGATTCAGGATTTATGCTGCGTTTTGCTTGACAACACTGACAAAAACTGTGCTTACACTGCAAAAGCATTGGCTGTAAAGCATTTGGCTCTCGGCAAATCTTCCACTGTTCCCAGCACACAACCCACCCGCTCAGTTGCGCCCCTCCACTCCCCTTTTCTTCCGCAGGGTGCGGTCTGGGAGGACCCTCAGGGCCCCTTCGGACACCAGCATCCACACCACGGCCCGCACGTCATCTTCGTGCAACTGAAAGTGCCTCTGTTCTCTCAACTCCTGCGACACCTCGGAAAAGAGGGTGAGGGGCCGTTTGGCTTTGCGGCTCGACAGGTGGCTGAGCACCACACTTTTCACGGCTGTGACCTGTGCGTCTGTCATCATCTTGACTCCCAGCATGGTTCAAAAGGTACTTTCATGCTACACCCACGGACATGAGGTGTCGTTCAAAAACCTTCATTTTGAAATTCAAATTCTTTTTTGAAGTAGATCTTTTCCTTCTCCAGCAAAGCATTTTATTTTTCTTTTATTTTCTACACATTCACTCATTTTTGTAAGAAATCCCGTCATGTTCACTTCAGCGGCTTTCTATGATGAAACCAACACGCAAGTGTTGACAGCTCATTTCTTCAGTGGGGCACCTGAAAACAGGTGTCCGGGGAGGGTTATGGATACAATTCAGGTGTACACCCAACAGTTTCTCAACTATCTGCCGCACTTGCTGACGGCACTTCTGCTGGCTGTTGCAGCCTTCGTGGTTGCCACCCTGGCCCGCACACTCACCGTCAAGGGCCTCAGGGCTGCCCACGTGGATGAACGTGTGGCAAAACACCAGCAGGGCGAACCCGTGCACATCAGCAAAACCGTTGGAGACATTGTCTACGGTCTGGTGCTGCTGTTCTTCCTGCCAGGCATTCTGGGGGCTCTGGGCCTCAACAGCCTGCTTGCTCCTGCCACAGGGTTCCTCAACAACTTCCTGAGCTTCATCCCCAGAATCTTCGGGGCCGTGATCATCATGGTGATTGGTGCATTTGTGGCCAAGCTGCTGCGCTCCCTGGTCACCAATGTGGCCGCCACAGCAGGCGTGGATCGTCTGACCGTGCGTGCAGGCCTTCCTGCCGGAGCCCACATCTCCAACCTGCTCGGGATTGTGGTGTACGGTCTGGTGATCATTCCCTTCATCACCGCCGCCCTGGACGCTCTCAACATGACCGCCATCACCCAGCCCATCAGCGACATGCTGAACCGCATCCTGGCTGCCCTCCCCAACATCTTTGCTGCGGCCGCTGTGGTGGCCCTGGCTTTCTTCATTGGCCGTTTTGTCAGTGATCTGGTGCGGGGTCTCCTCACCAGCATGGATTTTGACCGCCTGCCCCAGCTGCTGGGCTTCCAGCCCTCGGGCAGCCCCACCACCGGAAACGGCACCCCCAGTGCCATCGTGGGTCACATCGCCCATGCAGCCATTGTGCTTTTCGCTCTGGTTTCCGCCTTTGAACTGCTGCACGCCGACAGCCTCGCCCAGCTCACCCGCAACTTCATTCAGCTGATCGGGCAGATTGCCCTGGGCATGGTGATCTTCACCGTGGGTCTGCTGGTTGCCAACCTGCTGGCAGGTGTGGCCGCCCGCGCCAGTGGAGCCAATGGTCGACTGCTGGCCGGGGTGGCCCGCTGGTCCACCATTGCCCTCTTCGGAGCCATGGCCCTGCGCCAGATGGGCATCGCCAATGAGATCGTCAACCTGGCTTTCGGTCTGACCCTCGGGGCCATCGCTGTGGCTTTCGCACTGGCTTTTGGCCTGGGTTCCCGTGAAACCGCAGGCAAGATCACCGAACGCTGGAGACAGCAGCTGGAGAAACCCGGCAACACCACCGGACCTTCCACCGCTTCTTCTGCCTTCAACAATCCCACCGACTGAGCCCGCCCTGCAAGAAAGAACCCCGAGACAATCTCGGGGTTCCTTCTCATGAATTTTTGGTCTTCTTCTTTTCCACCTGGGAGAGTGCACTGGCGGCCACACTTTTGGCCTTCTTGCTGGCACTCTTCGTGCGGAGGATGCTGGATGCCTTGCGTGCCACGGATTTGCTGGTGGTTTTGGTCATGGATCACCTCACAGCTCTCCCTCTGCCTCCAGCATGACAGACCTGCAGCGACAAACCATGACCCTTCCCACAGGATCAGGCCATCAAAAAGGACAATAAAAAAATCGGCTCTTCGCCGACTGATGTAAAACATTATAGCATGGTATGCAAAATACGGCAACGTTATCCAGCCGATCCCTCTTGCACGGACCCGAGAGGTGCATATGCAACCGAAAGGCCTGAAAAGAGTCTTTATACTCGAACCTGTTGTTCTGCTGCACCGCTGCTGCAGCCCAAGGGAGACCCATGACTCAACACCGTTTTTACGTTGGAACCTACACCCAGGATGTCCCACACATTGCCAAATCTGCCGGGAAGGGCATTTATGTTCTGGACCTCGATTCCACCACAGGACAGCTGACAGAGGCAACCCTGGCAGCAGAACTGGTCAACCCCTCTTTCGTCGCGGTCCATCCTGACAGAAAAACCGTGCTGGCCGTCAGTGAAACAGAGCAGGGAACAGTGTCCAGTTTTCAGGTCAAGGAGGACGGCACCCTGCAACTGACCAGCACCCAGTCTGCTATCGAAGGGGCCACCTGCTTTGTGAGCACCGATCTGGAAGGCAAACTTGCCCTGGTCGCAAACTACATGGGCGAGGTTTCTGTGCTGGCCTACCCCATCACCGAAGAGGGTGCCCTGCTGCCCCATCAGGCCCTGGACCGACATGAGCACCACACCCAGCGTGAAGGCCAGGACAGTCCCCATGCCCACTGCATCCGCTCATTGCCCGGTGGGCGGTATGTGGCCGCCACCAACCTCGGCACCGATGAGGTGTACGTGTATGACCTTCAGGGAGAAAGTGGTCCTCTGAGCCGTGTGCACATCGCCTCCTTCCCGGAGGGCTCCGGTCCCAGGCACATTCAATTTGACGCTTCTGGGAAGCTGGCTTACGTGTGCACAGAACTGTCTTCCCAGCTGGTCAGCTTGCGTGTGGAACCCGAGACCGGGGTGATGCTCGCCCTGAACATCGCCTCCACCCTCCCTGAAGATGCACAGGGAACAGAGAACTCCACCTCAGAAGTGCTGGTCAGCCCGGAAGGCCATTTTGTGTATGTGGGGAACCGGGGCCATGACAGCATTGCTGTTTTTCAGGTGCAACAGGACACTGGAGAGCTCGAATTGCTCAGCACTGCATCCACCCAGGGCAAAGGTCCGAGGGGCATGGCCCTGTCTCCAGATGGACAATTTCTGCTTGCTGGAAACCAGGACAGCGACACCATCATGGTGTTCAGACGGGATGCCCAGGAGGGCGGACTGGAGCCTGTAGGGCTCTTTCCCTGCCCCACTCCGGTCAGTCTTGCATTTGTGCCAGAGACCTGAAGAACAACATAAAAAAGAGGCCAGATGTTCTGGCCTCTCTTCTTTTGACACATGGGGCAGTGGGTCATGAGTTGAGAAAAAAGCTCGCTGTGAACTGTAAGCCCTGTAAATCACCCCAGCCCTCTTGATGCCTCTAAAACACCCTCCACAACTCAGGCGGTCATGCTGCTTGAAACTGCAGGCAGGGGCAGGGAAAGGCAGGGCATGAGCTGGCCCCCGGTGTAACCTCCGGGAAGGCCCTCAAGCTGCACATGCTGGTGTTCACCTGTGCTGTCCACGCAGTAGAATTTCAGGCTGCTCGCCGGGGTGAGGTGCCTGAACAGGGCCTCTCTGTAAAAAGCATTGATGACACGGTACATGTCGCAGTCCAGTTTGTGGGAAGGCCTGGGAAGGCGGAACATCACCGTGACCTGGTGGCGGTCATCGTCGGCATACACATCCACCTTGCACTGATCGGTGCGTTGTGGGGTGGGCAAGGGAAATCGAGGATGGGAATAGATCAGGTCCATAGCTGCTGGTCCTCCTATGGGTCTGCTGCTCTGAATGTGAATGGTGATTTCTGGAAGAGGTCAAAGCTGAGCAGCAGAGACGTTCATCCTGTGGGCAGAACTTGCCTGTGAGATGTTGAACCTGTGCTGTCAGATGTCTTTACTTTAAGCAGTCTGCATGAAAGGTTTTTTACCGTTGATATGTGTTTCATGACAGCAGACTGAGGCAAAACCACCCCTTCTCAGAGGCACCCCTCAGCTGACCTTCCAGAAGGTCATCGATCATCCAGAGGTTTGTGTTCAGGCGGATCTGGCGTTCTGCTGTTCTGCACCCTCTTCAGGATGCCTGAGCATTTCGTGTTCCATCACCTCGCTGAACACCTTGACCACCTCAGGGTCGAACATGCTGTTCGCACAACGCTGGATCTCTGCCATGGCTGCCTCATGGGTGAAGGGTTCCTTGTAGGGCCGTCTGGAAATCAGGGCATCATACACATCCACCACTGTAAAAATCCGGGCCGCAAGGGGAATGGAGTATCCAGCCATCTTTGCAGGATAGCCATTGCCATCCCAGCGCTCATGGTGATGCAGGATCACATCCAGGGTGGCCTGCGGAAGGCTGGGAATGTTTTTCAGCATCTCAAAACCGATTTCGCTGTGCTTCTTGACCTGCTCGAACTCCTCAGGGGTCAGCCTGCCGGGTTTGAGGAGGATGTGGTCCGGGATGGCAATCTTTCCGGTGTCGTGCAGGTAGGCCCCCCAGCGCAGGGCGTCCAGTTCATCTCCATTGATGCCCAGAGCACGACCCAGCAGGTCGGACAGTTGCACCACCCGATCCGTGTGGCCTTTGGTTTCGTAATCCCGGTACTCCAGCACCATCCCGATGGCTTTGAGGGTCTCCTCCCGACTGGTGGAGAGCTTCTCGATGTAGGTGTTGCGCTCAAAGGCGTGCGAAATGCGGTCTCTGACCGCCCGCAGGATGCGACGGGTGTTCCCGGTGAATTCCACTTTGTCTGTGCAGGTCCCAAGGGCAAGAAAGCCCTGGATGCGGCCATCTGCCGTAACCGGCAGGACAGCCACCTGAAACGCATCCATACGAGGCAGAGACTCAGCAGGTTCACAGATGGGTTCTGATGCACTGAAGAAAGCCGGAGTTCCCTTCAGAAAAGCGTGCAGCAGCCTGGGACCAGCAGCCTTCAGGTAACGTCCAAGCAGCACTTCCCCTTCTTCTGGGGAGAGGTTCAGGCAGGTGTCCACCTGGTACTGGTGGTCCGTCACCTTCACAAACATCCCGTAATCAAACGGAATCACCGCTGTGCAGTGCTTGAGGGCAAGCTGAATCACGTCCGAGGGATCGCTGGCCTCCTCGAGCTCCTCGGCCAGGGTGACCAGCTGGGTGGAGGTGGTGAGGGAAGCCATCAGCTCCTGACGGGCCACCACACGGTCCGAGATGTCCAGGCTGGAAGAAATGAACCCGTGGCACACCTCACCCTCCCAGATCAGACGAAATGCCGTTTCACACCACAGGTGATGCCCTTCTTTGTGACGGATGCGGTACTCCAGCATGTGCTGGTCTGCGTGGCGTTCCACTGCCGCCGTGACCTCCTGTTCCACCATCGGCCAGTCCTCCGGGTGAATGTAGCCGTAATCGGGAATCGCCAGAAATTCCTCGGGCGTGTATCCCAGAATCGCTGTGATGGAAGGGGACACATAAGAGGCATGGAAATTCGCATCAAACTGCATGATCAGGTTGACCGTGTTCTCGGCAATCAGGCGAAACTGGGCCTGACTTTCCTCCAGAGCGCGGCGGATGCGACTTTTCTCGGTGACATCCAGAATCACCCCAAGACGTGCCGGGCGGCCCTGGTACTGCAGGTCCTGACCATGCACCTGCACTTCAATGGACTCACCGCTTTTTTTCAGGTGCACCCAGGTCTGTTCACTGTTCTTGCTCTGGTGCTGAACCACATGCTGCAGGTGCTGCATGAGCATCTGGTGTTCCGATTCAGGCCGGATGTCCAGCAGGGTCATCTCCAGAAACTCATCGCGGCTGTAGCCGTATTTCTGCAGGGCGGCCTGATTGACTTCCAGAAACTGCAGGGTGCTGTTGTCATAGACCCACATGGGCAGGGGATTCAGTTCAAAGGTGGCCTGAAACAGTTCACCTGATTCTGGAACACAGGCTGCATGGGCAGCGGGCACAGTGGGGGTGGTGGTCTGCACCTCTGAGCAGGTGATCTCCAGTCCGGTGTCTTCTGCAGCAAGAGATGCTGCATGGTGTCGTGTTGGAAAGTGAACGGTCACGGCAGCGTCCTTTCTACAGGGCGTGCCAGCATGTTCTTGGAGGGGATGGGTGAATTTCTCCTCATGCCGGTCGCACCACTGACTCCACACATTCCAGGTGCCCGAATACGGAATGTGCTTCCATGTCTCATGAGTGGGCAAAATGCCACTTCTATTCTGAAGCTTAACTGAGTTCCAGAAACAGTGTCAACCGTCCTGAACGTTTTTGTCCAAAAAAGAGCTTGCTGAATTTCTTACACTCTGATTACTTAAAAAATACAAATTTTACTTATGTTTCCAAAGGTTTTCAATCTGAACTCCAGTGGCTGAGAAAGAACAGCTCTTTCCATGCAAATCAAAGTGGGTGCTCTGGGGATTTGAATCCCAGAGCACCCCTGCAGTTTCAAAGCAAACCGCTCAGGTAATCGGCAATCCCCACCCGAATGGGCATGAAGTAGATGTTGCCCCTGTTTTCCTCCACCCAGTGCAGTGCCTGTGACACAAAAGCCCGGTTCCAGTCCAGCGTGGGCTGAAAATCCTTGGGAAAGATGGCCCGGTTGCGGGTCTCCCAGTACCGTCTGGAGCGCTCCCCCACCACCGAGGTCACCCCCCAGAAGATGGGCAAATCCCGGCATTCGGACTGCTCGAACATCTCCTGGAAAACCCCCATCAGGCGCAGGTCAAAATAGGGCTGGGTGAAAAAGCCCTCTGCACCGGCTTCCTGTTTGCGTTCCAGGTACTCGAGTTCACTGCGCAGGCTGGAACGGTAGGGGTCCAGCCCTGCATAGACCTTGATCTCTGGAAGCTCCCGTTTGAACTTGCGAATGGCATCAATGCAGGAGGTCGGATACACCTTGCGACTCATGTCGGTGGGCGGATCTCCCGTCACCACAATCACTTCCCTCACCCCAGATTCCAGAAGCTGGTCAGCAAAGGGCAGGGGTTTTTTCACGTTCAGGTCGATGGACCGGAAATGGGGAATGGCACTGTTGCTGGGCAGGATCTGCTGCACCGGGCGGCACGCCTGCCAGCTGCGGATGTCATACCGCATCAGGTCAGGCAGGTTGATGGTGTCCACCCTGGGCAGGTGCTGCTGGATGTAGCTCAGCTCCTCCTGCAGGTGTTCGAAGGTTTTGGGAACCAGTTCTACGGCAATCCGCATGCTCCACAGTGTAGAGACTCCACTGCGGTTTTCCAGGCTGAAATCTAGTCCTCTATGGGGCAGGACTGCCCTGAAGGGTTCAAACTCAGGCAAATCCCCAGCTTGCAATCAAGATCATTTTTTCATCAGCCGCACCTGATATGCTGAATTCATGATCGCCGAGGTCGTGGTGGAAAACTCCATCGAGGTCAGGGAAGCCCAGAACATGGGGGCGGACTCCCTGCTGCTGGTGCGCAACCTCAAGGAGGGAGGCATCAGCCCGGACCTGAAAACCATCGGGATGTGCATGGATGCAGCCCGGGTTCCCCTGTCCATTCTGGTCCGCCCAGACAACGAGAACTATTCCTATGAAGAGGGCCGCCGCCGCCGGACCCTGAAGATTCTGGAATTGTACTGGAACCACGGCATCCGCAACATCACTTTCGGGGCCATCCACAACACTGTGATGGACTGGGACCTGCTGGAAGATGCCATCACCCACGGCTTCAGCGTCAACATCAACCTGGCTTTTGACCACACCCTGGACCTCACCAAAAACTATCTGCAACTGGCCATGTACCCGATGGTCCGCCAGGTGACCACCCGGGGCAAGGCCGAAACGGCGCTGTCCGGGCAGGATGAGATCCGCACCCTGGTGCACCTGGACCGCCCCAACCTGCCCCTCCTCGCTGAAAGCACAGGCCTGACCCCGGAAAACCTCAAACCTTTTCTGGAACACAGTGGCGTTCATGGCGTGCAATTTGGTCTCACAGCCCGGGAACGCAGTGGCAAATTCAATTTTCTGCATCTGGAAAGCTGCATTGGCATCATGCGCAAGCATGCCCGCAGCCAGCAGGCGGGAAACTCGGTCACGCCAACCCGATTCCGCTTCTGAGGTCCCTGGATTTCAGGGTCAATGGACAGCCAGGCAATAGGTGCGGCACACCTCTTGCAGTGCATCAAAGTTGCTTTTGTGGATCAGGCAGACCCACCCCTGCTCGGGATGTCCCTGGAACTGCAGCACATAAATGCGGTGCAGGCCCGTCTGAGCAACCTTTTCCAGAATGGCCTGCTCCAGAGCAGATTCATATTCCCAGAAAGAGGGATGGTCTTCACGGCGGACCTGCAATCCAAACTGTTTCTGTGCATAGTCCACCAGACTGCTTTCGGTGTACCCTGACCCTCTTGGCCCGTACTGGTAGCACAGGTCGGCCAGGTCGCAAATGCGGCCTGCAGCTTCTCTGGGAACATCGTACAGGTGATGGGTCGGTATGCGGTGGTGCTCCATGATTTCCAATTTAAAGACAGAAAGTCATCAGCGATGTGATCAACACGGCTTTTTTCATTTTGAATTCAGGTGGCATACCTGGGTGATAAAGCGATGATTTTCAACAACGACAACAGAATAAGGTCTTAATGTTTTACATTTTCTGTTGTTTTCAGATCCTCAGAAGAAATGTTTCTTCACGTGATCCCATAAATCCATTTTGACTTTAGATTTTAAATCAATCTTGATGAAGCATATTATGATTTGAGTGAATTCTTCTTTCTGGCGACAAAATACATCAAAGCCCAATGAGCTTTCTTCAAAAAGAGTCTAAAGTCATCGGGAACACAATTAAAATTGTGCACAATGAACCAGGTGCATTTGTTCAACACAAAAGACAGAAGCAGTTAAAATTGTATCTGTGAACACCATGTATCACCTCCGGCTGCTTGGCGATACCCTGCTGCAAAAAGAAGGACAGACCGTGCATCTGGGAACCCGCAAAGCCCTGGCCATTCTGGTGTATCTGGTCTTTCAACCCGAGCGCATCAACCGCCTGGAACTGGCCACCTTGCTGTGGCCCGAACAATCCGAAGACCGGGCCCGGGGAAGCCTGCGCCAGGAACTGTCCCGCCTCGCCCAGACTCTGGGAGACGTGCTGAACCTTGAAGGGCAGTGGGTGTCCCTGCAGCGCAGTGCCTTCAGCGTGGACGTGTGGACTTTTCAGGAAGCCATGCGCGATCAGGACTGGGAAAAAGCCCGCACGGTTTACAGAGGACGTTTCCTGCAAAGCTTCTTCCTGCGGGACAGCAGCAGCTTCGAGGACTGGCAGTACACCCTTCAAGAAGAGCTCCACCACCACTACACCGAGGTGTTGCTGGAACACGCCAGAGGGCTCACCCAACAGAACCATACGGAGCTGGCCCTGGACATCCTGCAGGAAGCCATCCGGCATGACCCCCTCCAGGAAGACCCTTACCTGCGCAGCATGGAACTGTACCGCCTGAAGGGAGAAGAAGCCAGCATTCACCGCACTTATCAGGCACTGGTCAAGATTCTGCAAGAAGAGCTTGGAGAGGAACCCAGCCTGCAAGCACAGCAACTGTACGCCGTTCTGCAACGTCCAGAACGCTCGCCGCTGCCACAGAGAAGTGGGCTTTTTCTGGGACGGGACACTGAACTCCGGGAAGTCCTGGCCCTGCTCAGGCGACCAGACTGCAGGCTGCTGAACCTGATTGGCACCGGAGGCATCGGCAAAACCCGTCTGGCCCTGGAAACCGCCCACACCCTGCAAAATGAAGGACAGAAAGTCCACTGGGTGCAGGTGAGCAGCACCTCCCTCTTCTCTGCAGTGGCAGACAGCCTCCTGATCCCTGCCCTGGGCCGTGGAGACCTCAGAGAGGCCATCCGTTACCACCTGAGCCTGCACCCCACCCTGATGGTGCTGGACGAAGCCGAACTGCTCGACAGCCCCCATGAAGTTGCATGGTTGCTGGAATACACCCCAGTCCAGTTGCTGCTCACTTCACGGGAACGCCTGAAACTGCGCAACGAGTGGATCTACGAACTCGGTGGCCTGATGCTGCCAGAAAGCGGCTGGGATGCTGCCGCCACCCGACTCTTCATGTACACCGCCCAGCGCATCCGCCCGCAATTCCTGCCTTCTCTCCAGGAGCGGGAAGACATCACCGAGATCTGCAGGCTGCTTTCTGGTTTCCCTCTGGCCATTGAAATTGCAGCCACCTGGGTGCGCTTCATGGGGTGTCAGGACATCCTCTCTCACCTGCGAGAAAGCCTGGACTTTCTGGACGTGCCCCTCACCGACCGGCCAGAACGCCAGCGCAGCCTCAGAAGCATTCTGGACTCCACCCTGGTCACCATCCCCAAAGAAGCCCGGGCGGCTCTGGTTTCCCTGGTTCCCTGCTGGGGAGGTTTTGACTTCAGGGCTGCCCTGCACATTTCCAAAGCCAGTGCGAGCACCCTGGCCCTGCTTGCAGACCACAGCCTGCTGCAACAACCCAGACTCGGTGAGTTCCGCATGCTTGAAGTGCTCAGGCAGCACCTGCGTGCAGAAGTGCCGCAGCAAGCTTACGCAGACCATGCCAGTTACTACGCGGCCCTCCTGACCGAACACGCTGGAAACCTGCGAGGAGGCCGCCAGCAGGAAGCCGTGCAAATGCTGTCTGCACACAAAAGCAACCTGCACACCGCCTGGAAGTGGGCTGTCCAGAGCCTCAACACAGATCTGCTTGAGGAGATGATGCAGGGCATGTTCCTGCTCCATGAGATCAAAGGATGGTTTCAGGAGGGGGTCTCCCTCTTTGAGGAAGCTGCAAACGTCACCACTGGCCTCCTCCACAGTGCCATGCTCGCCCGCACAGGCCGTTTTTATTACCGCCTGGGGCGTTTTCAGGAGGCGAGAAAAGCGCTGGAGCAGAGCCTCAATGAAAAGCACGCCTCCAGGGAAACCACCTTCATCCTGAACAACCTCGGTCTGGTCTCCCTGGCCCTCGGGGACCTTCACGGTGCCCTGTCCCAGTTCACCCTCAGCAGAGAACACGCCACCCTGCACCAGCAGACCTGGCATGAGGCCAACACCCACTACAACACTGGACTCACCCACCAGGCCCTGGGAAATTACACCCAGGCTGAACAGGACTACCAGAAAGCCCTGGACCTGTACCAGAACCTGCAGGACACCCGGGGCATGAGCCTGTCTCTGTCCGGTCTTGGACAGGTCAGCCTTCACCTCGGGCACTACATCAGTGCCCAGAAACGCCTTCAGGCGGCTCTGGAGCAGGCAGAGCAACTCGGAGACCTCTTCGCCAGAGCAGGGTCCCTCCTCAACCTCGGGCGTGTCCAGCAATTGCAGGGGCAGACCCAGATCGCCCTGCACACCCTGCAGGAAGGCCTCTCCACCTTTCAGCAGGTGGGAGACCAGTCTGGAGTTGCCCGCACCCTGATTGCCCTCAGCGAACTGCAGGCCCCTCAAGAAGCCACCGAAATGTTGCACAGGGCCCTGCAGACCAGTCAGGTGAGCCACTACACCTGGGGGGAAACCCTGGCCCACCTGAACCTCGGCAACCGCCACCTGGAACTGCATCAACCCGACGAGGCCAGATACCACCTGCAATGCTGCCTCAAACTGGCCCACAGGCTAAAAGCTTCCCTGCTGGTCACCCAGGGTCTGTTCAGCAGCCTTCCTTTGCTCACTGTTCCCCTGAAGACCAGGGTCACGCAGTACTTGCACAGGAACCCTGGCACCGAACAGCGCTACCGGGAAAAACTGGAGATCCCTGCAAGTGTTCCTTCAGAAATCAGCGAAGATCAGCTGATGCAAGATGTTTTTGCCGCCTTACAGGCATGAAAAAAGGACACGGGCGTGCCCGTGTCCTGCAAAACAAAAGAAGAATCCCCTGGAGCGAACCCCAGGGGATGTAATCTGTTTGGTTGAACGA
>NZ_BJXB01000043.1 GCF_007990775.1 Deinococcus cellulosilyticus NBRC 106333 = KACC 11606
AATGAAAGCACCGGATGACCCGTAACACCACGAGAACCATCCAGAAAGGCAGGCATGCAAGCATTCAACCTGATCGTCCTTGTGGGGGCCGTGGCAAAGTACGTGGATGTCCTCACCGATCCTCACGGCCGCCCCATCAGCGAAGTGACCCTGGCAGGAACCCAGCAGATCCCCAACAGCGACGGCAGCACCCGCACCCTCACCTGGTACCACCGCATCTTCTTTCCCGATGCAGACCCCGCCTGGGTGGGCCGCACCTTCGTCAAAGGCCTCGGGGTCAAAGTGCGCGGCTCCATCCACCCTTTCAGGGAGGTCCTCGACGGCAAAACCCGAACCGAACTGGTGGTCAAAGCCACAACAACCTTCGAGGTCGACGCTCCACCTGAAAATTTGCTGCTGGACCGCTACGGCAGCCCTCGCCTCAAAGACGCCGTCAATGTGGTGTGTGTGGTGGGCGCAGTGGCCAAAAAGCCTGAAATCAAAACTGCAGCCAACGGCAACCCCTACTGCTTCTTCCCAGTGCACCTGTTCACCTCTTCCCTTTATGACAGCGAAGGCACCCAGCAAGTCTTCCAGGAATTGCAGGTCGCCTGCTGGGAAGAAACCGCAGAAGTCATGGCAGAATTTGAGTTCGGTGAACGGATCCTGGTGGTCGGCAAATTGGTCCATGACCGGTGGCAAAGTCCTGAAGGTGAACCCCTGAAGACGTCCCGCATCCTGGCGGATGAAGTGAAGAAAGGCGACGACATCGATGCTTTTCTGGATTGGATCCAGAAAGGTGCCCCAGCTGAGCCAGAAGCTGCCCCGGAAGAACAGCAGAACGCTGGTGATGCCACTCCATCCGGCTCATGAAGAATTGTGCAGGGTTCGCGCTGGAGGGCCAGGGTATCACGTCACTGATGGCTCCTCGAAGATGAAACGCACCATAGGCCCTTGAATTTTGGAGTCCTGAATGAACTCAAAAGGAGCTGTCCCTTCGACCTGGACCGTGACCTCCTGATCTTTTATGGCATCCAGCTGTTCTGCTGTCAAAGTGATGGGCTGCTGGGTTTCAGTGTTCAGCAAAGTCAATTTTGGTTCCTTTGGTCTCAACCGAGCGACAGTCAGGATGGTCCCCAAAATCCTCACAGGCCTGTATACTTCAACCCGATACTTTGCGCCTGGATGCAGGACGAGATATTTCAGGG
Organism: Deinococcus cellulosilyticus NBRC 106333 = KACC 11606; assembly: GCF_007990775.1. NCBI lineage: Bacteria > Thermotogati > Deinococcota > Deinococci > Deinococcales > Deinococcaceae > Deinococcus > Deinococcus cellulosilyticus. The sequence continues at coordinate 1,188 of NZ_BJXB01000043.1, forward strand.
AATCTTTCAAATCATCTGCATGAACCTTTGCAAAAAATGAATTCTTGATGCCATTTTTGATTCCATTGAACAAATCAACGATCATCAAAAAATCAGGACTGTCTGATACAGTCATCACTTTCGCTGGATCAATCTGATTCATAACAGCCTGACAATATTTCACATAGGTCAGCACTTCAAAGTAAAGATCCGTCAGTTTGGCAAATTTACCCATGTTTTGAAGCCCAACCTCCAAATCCCGCCTCACCTGCATCTTAAAAATCATGCTTTTGGTTTGAGGATCCGACAAGGTGATGGTCCCATGATGGTTGGTGATCATCCACAGTGCCCTAAGAATTGCCCTGTCTTTCTCCGAAATTCCCATTTCAGGATTGCATTTGATCTTGATGTTCAGGTTTCCCTTTTTCCCGTCGGGAACTTTAAAAATGATTTTGATAGAACCGACGTCATTGGTGATTTCGAGCCTTAAACGGTTGGGGTGAAAAAGCGTTTTGACACTGCCAGACAAAACTTCCAGTTCGGCATCAGTGGTCAGGAAAAACTGCATGACCTGGGATTCAGGTTCAATTCTGAATGTGCCTTTCTTGATAACCGGGAAGAACTTGTGAAGGGAAGGGTCCACTGTGGCAAAGGTCAGACCTGAACCTTCAAGATTCAAATCGAATTCCCCCTCAATCATGGCCTGGGTCACGGCCTGATTCAGGGCGGTCAGGTTGCCTAAGAAGTGAAAATCGATGTTTTCCCCGGGAATGTAGTGCACTTCCCCACCAACCACAGTGACCTGGATGTCTTTTTCTTTGAGCAACTGCGCTTGGGTCTTCAAACTGTTGTCCAGCAGCAGGGCCGTCACGGTCTTTTGGTGTTCTGGCTCATACTCATCGCGGGCAATCTCTTTCAGTGGTTTCCCTTGCCTGACTCTGGCACGCTCCTCGGCACCCTGCTTCCAGACGCGGAGGAGTTCCACTGTGTAAGCCACCTCATCCCGGTCAATTTTGGTGGCACAATTCCGGCACAACCAGATGCCATTGTCGAAACCCCGGCACTTCCCAGCACTCAGGTTCGGGTCATACCTCCTGGCCCCAGGCGCAGCCCCCTTGATGTGGGCAGCCTCCCCAATGCTGGATGTCGCTTCACCGTGCTCCGCTGAAGGTCCTGAAGTGGGAGCCTGACAATCCGGGTTTGAACAGTGATGACCTGCCCGTTTCTCAAGTTTGTTGATGGTGCTTCGAAGAAATTCATGTTCTTTGGGTCGTGCCATCTTATGCCTATGGTTTCACACTTTTGGTGGGTCGAGAAGACCTGAGGATTGGCAAGGATTCTGGAAATGGATGCCAAGTTTGCCTGCGTCTTGCCACGTGGGACACATGAAACTTGCAGCATTTCTCAGCATCACCGAAACCAAAGGGCACACAGGCGTGAAACCTGGGACCACAAAGCGCATCACCATTGCGAAAGGCAAAAAATCCAGTTCAAGTCGGCCAGAAAACTGCTGACCGGGTGATGAGTGAAGGCTTCAAGGGTGAATGGCTTTGCTGTCCACTCTTTTGGGTTGTGACACTCAGTCCGGGTGGGTCACGATTTCCTCTGCCCCCAACTCTTACAGCCTGCAGTTTATGTAGCCGATCAATCATCCATCATTTGACCTCAGATGGGTTGCCCAGAACCTCACCTGGCAGAGAGAACACCTCCTTTTATGGAAGTGTTCTTGCCTGAACGATGCACTCAAGACTGCAACCTATGGGGGCAGGGCATTCCAGGCTCAGGTGTCTTTGGTGTAAGGGTCCGCCGCCAGGTGTTCCCGGACCAGCACAGGCCCGTGTGCCGTGTGCCTGATGTGCGCAGAAACCGTGTGCATGTGCCCCGTGTGCACCCCGCCAGCCGCATGCCCATGTGACCCTGGCAGGTGCGGGGCATGCGCCTGATGTATCGACGCAGCGTGCATGGCTTTCCCCAGCAATGGAATCAGCAAACTGATGATCACCGAGGGGGTGAGGATGAACATGTACAGGTCATGCCAGCGGGAACGCCCGGTCCCTTCGTTCATCACCACCACCATGCCACCGGAAACCACAAAGGCCAGAATGCCCCACCCCACCACCTGGTAACTCCAGTCCAGAGCCCCAGGGTGATGCCAGTTGAGGTAGATCAGCAGCCCCAGCCACACAAAGTAAGGAACGGACATCAACACCGCCCAGTAGTGTTCCAGCACGAATTGCAGCCTTCCCATCAGGCCCCACACCCCCAGGATGGCCAGCACCCCCAGCAAAGGGGGAACGAATTTTCCAATGACGGCAATCACGGCCACCATCAGCAGCATCGGCCAGCTTTCCAGCAAACCAATCAGGAAGGCCCCGCCGCACACCACGGCCACCTCGTACAGCACCTCTCGGGGATAAGCTGGGGCGCACACCATGGCCGCTGTGAGCAGCAAGGTGATGGTGAGGTGCTCCAGGAGGTCTCTGGGAGAGGCCGCAGCAAACATGTTCCACCAGCGGGTGCGGTGCTGGTGACGTTTCTTTTTGAGTGCTTTGACCAGTTCACCGGTCTGGGCGTCACAGCAGTACACCGCCACCTTTTCAGGCCCCGCCTCCCGGTCCACGGTGAGGGTCAGCACATTCTGGTGCAGGTGCACCCCCCGCAGGCCTGCAAAGTTCAAGGGCTGCAGGCGGCTCCGGTGAAGGACTCCAGCTTTTTGCCCAGGAAGCACCTCCACCAGGAAAAGGTGGTCGGTGGTGAGCACCAACCCGCCAAATTCAGAGGTGGACACCGCAGCGATGTCCTCTCCAACCGGCAGTTCCCTGCGCACCACCTGCTTCAAAGCCTCCACAGAGGGCTTTGGCACGCTCCCCACGGTCACTTCACGGTCTTCTTTGAAGGACACCCAGTACCACTGCTTCTGGATGCGCTCGAAGTCCTTGCCGATGACTTTTTTCAGGAAGGTTTGCGGGTTGAAGATGGGGGTGGTGCGGGCAAGGCCCACCCAGCGGAGTTCATTTTGTTCCTGGTATGCGAACCACAGGGTGTGGTTCAGCAAGGCGTGGTGCACCCGGATGTCCGCAATGCGTTCGGTGGCCACCTTGAGGGTGACGTGCCGCCACTTGAAGACCAGGGTGTCTTTGATGTACTCCAACTTCACTTCACCCAGGAACGATACGGGCACCTGATGCAGGGCAGACACTGTTTTGGACAGGGAAAGTTCTCCGGTCATGTCTTGTTCCTCTCAGGTTCAGTATTTGAGGCTGGCAATCTCCACGCCAGTGTAACGCCAGTCCGCTTCGCTGGGCGCATCGTATTTCAGGTTTTCATCCAGGTCGTAAATGAACCCTGGTTTGAAAGGGCGGTCCATGTAGGACGACACCAGGTGGCGTTCTTTCTCCCCGATGGCCTGCTTGTTCTTGTCCCGGTAGGTAATCAGCAAGGTCAGGTCGGTGAGGGTTTCCGTGCCGGTGTTGCGGATTTTGCCTCGCAGGTGCGGTTCGGCTTCGGGTGCAAAGCCGCCGTAGTCCTCCATTTCGATTTTGAGCCCTTCCATCTTCAGGTAGGGTTTGTAAGTCAGAAGTTGCTGGTGCGCCTGGTACTTTTCCGCCACCCTTTCCGCTTCGTACTTGACCATGGAATCTCCTGGATTCTGCTTCAGGGATTCCTGGTAGTAGGTGTGGGCAGCTTCAATGTCCCCTTTTTCAGCTGCAGTTTTGGCCAGTGCAGCGAGGTTTTTGGCTTTCTGTTCCCGTTCTTCTTTGGCTTTCTGTTCCGCCCAGCCGGTGCGGACGTGCCAGCCGCCCTCCTCTTTGACCACTTCGTATTCCTGGGTGGTGGTGGTTTTGGGCACCCCATTTTTGTATTTTTCCTGCAGGAACTTCTTGAGGGTCTCTTCGGTGTTTTTGTCCTGGCTGAGCCCAGTGGCGAAGGCCATGCCAATGAAATCCCGGGCGAGGGTGGTCATGTCCGGTCCGGTGGTTTCCACGGTCACCCAGCCGCCCGATTCATCCACGTCCTTGGAGATGACTTTGCTGGTGGAGTCTTTCACCAGGAAACGGAATTGATCGGCGTCCTGCTGGCGGGTTTTGTATTCTTCCAGGGTCCAGGCAGCGCGGTCTTCTGCGGAGGCAAGTTGGTACTGGGTGTCCAGGTCCCCACTGAACGTGGCTTTCAGGTAACCCTGAACGGCTTTTTCGGGGCTGGAGGAGTTGCTGCAGGCTGTCAGCAGCAAAGGCAGGGCGAAAAACAGCAGTTTACGGGTCATTACTCACCTCACTTTCATTATAGGGAGGTGAGACCCAGAATGCAGTGCCTGAATACAACAGGGCTTCATGATGTCAGCTTCTCTCTCCACAACAAGTTCAGGGTTTTTCTTCTGGTGGAAGCAAAACACATGCACTTTGATTGTTGTTTTTGGTTTGAGCTTTGCTTTCATGATGTTTTCGTTACACTGCCAGAAGCAACATCTTGTGTGAAAGTCTATGATGAAAACCATGAGGACACTTTCTCTGATGGGCCTGCTCACCCTCACCCTGATGACCGCCTGCGGTCAAACGACACCCCCCACGTCCCCCACGCCCAACCCCGGGCCAGAGAAGAAATACCGACCCAGCACCAGCCCAGACGTGTACCTGTTCGGGATCTCCGGGAAGTGCTTCAAACAAAACGACAACATTCTCCCCTTCACCTGCCTGAACCTGCTGCCCGCACAAATGGAGTCTCAGGACGCCATCGTGGAGAAACAAAACACCAAGAACAACTGGGATTACCTCAGTGCCGTGCTGCCCAACCAGACCGAAAGCACCCTGCAGAACCTCGCGGACACCATTGCCGCACAGGGTTACACGGTGGGATACGATGGGGTCGCTGGATCCTGGCCGGACCGCGCCAACACCAGCTCCGGAAGCTACGCAGAGTATTACGGGGTGAAAACCCTGCTGAAAGCCCTCACCATCATCTACAACCAGGACATCAAAGGGGTGGAGAACCCCAGCAAAGTCGTGCTGGTCTCCCACTCCCACGGGGTGGTGTGGTCCCACGTCATCCAGTGGGCTTTGCCGCAACTGCCCATCGAAGTGGCGGTGGATTTTGATGGGGTGTGCCGGTACTGGGGGACCGACAACGCAGCAGACATCACCGGGGACGGCAACCCCTACCAGATTCCGGTGTCCAGCCTGTGTGGGGAGCAAATCACTGGAGGGGGGACAGCGAATGACATCCAGAACGTGGTGTTCGACAACGTGAAATGGAACCTCGAAATCCAGGCGGACAACACCCCCGTCTGTGGGGGGCTTGCCACCCTGGCGGGCGTGTACGACGGGCATGACAACTGGCGGTACAGTGGAGGCACCAGTGGCCTGTACGCCCTGCGGCCCTGCGACAACCACATGACAGTCATCCACCCGAACCGATCTGGGATGAAGTTCGTGCGGGACACCCTGAAAATCATCTTCCCGAAACGCTGAGTCAGCCGCTGGCTGAACGGTGAAGGTCACCCCTGGGAGCTTGAAACCGCTTGAGAAACCGAGATTTGACCGGGCCGAAGCTTGCCTTATGCTGGAAGCATGCCCCCTGAATCCCCAGAGAAACCCTTCTTCCGGGACAGCTCTTATCAGGACGCTTACTTCACCACCCATGACCTCAAAACGCGCGGGTGGACCCTCACCATGATCCAAAAACTCCTTCCGGACCATGACGCAGAAAAAGAGAACTACATGCGGTATCAAGGCAGGTACGGCAGCCGCCAGATCCAGCATCCGGTGAAACTGTATGACCAGGACCGCATCAAGCAACTGGAGGATTCAGAAGATTTCTTCGTGCTCTACGAGAAAGCCCAGAAGGCCCTCCTCAGGGGAGCAAAACGTCGGGAAACCGTGCTTGAGCAGAAACGTCAGTTGATCGAAATGACCCTGGACAGCTACCATCCAGAAATCCACATCGAACTCGGCTGGCACCTCAACCTCAGGCAGTACAAAGAGACCCTGAGGAGTTGTTTGCTGCTGTGGCAGCAGGCCCACATTCCCAGTGACATGGTGGAGGAGGCTGTTCCCCTGCTGAAAGCCAAATTTCTGGAGGCTTACCAGCAGAGCAAGGAAAAGCGCACCGGGAAACGCAAGAAGAACCATTTGGTCAGAAGTGCCTGAGACGGTGGTCAGGATTTCAGGCTGCCAATCGTAAGCAGTGGCCACCCGCTGGACGGTCCCTTTAGTAATGGAACAGGTTTCAGTCTGTGCAGGACCCAGAGGGAAGGATGGTGAAGCTGTTGATCCACCTGCATCGTGAACCCAGGGAAGGTTCCATCGATGTAGAACGCTATAAAGCACGGCCCGCTCGTTTAAACTCTGCTGAGACCACAAAACCAGAAGGCATGCATGTTGATGCCTGGGGGAAACCATGGAAAAAATTGCCAAGACCCAGTTGATTGACGCCGTTGCCCAGAAGGCTTCGCTCACTAAAAAGGAATCTGCGGAAGCCATCACCGTTCTGCTCGAAGAAGTGGTCTCTGCCCTGAAGGCAGGCAAAACCGTGGGCCTGCCCAGTCTGGGGACCCTCAGCATCACCGAGACCAAGGAGCGCACAGGCGTGAAACCCGGAACCACCGAGAAGATCACCATTGCTGCAGGCAAGAAGATTCGCTTTAAGGCGGCCAGCAACTTGCTGCCTGAGTGAACTGAAGCGCATTTTGGGGTGGATGGGTTTGCCATCCGCCTCTTTTCTGTTGGGTTCAGTCCTTCCAGACCACCGTGATTTTCTCTGCGCCGAGTTCTTGCAGCAGGCGGTCAATGTAACCGGTGAGCACGCCACGGCTGCCACTGAGGTACTGGTGGGCGTTCTGGGCTGGGGTTTTGCTTTCCGGGTTCACCTGGCGGCCCACCCGTTCGAGGGTGAGGTTCTGGCTTTTGATGCGTTCTTTGATCTGGTCGAGCAGGTGTTGCTCCAGAGGTGAGAGGTTTTTCTCCATTCACACAGCATAACATGTTTTAGCTCAAATTGATTTATAGCATGTTTTGAGCTAAAATGAGGGTATGGAGAAAGACATGACCACAATGCATGCACAAGACATTGAACGCCTGATCCAAAACCTGACCCACACCGAAACAGGCCCACACACCGAGTTGCTTGCCCAGGCCAGAAAAGCCCTGGAGCACCAAAAGAAAACCCTGATCCACTGGGAAGCCCAGAGCTTCGAGATCCGCAGCCACCTCGGGCAGGTGCTGGGACCCGTGCTCGACCTGATCGCTCTCCACCCCGAAGCCTTCCACGGGATTTGCCAAACGGAATATGGCCTGACAGGTGAAGACGCCATGGAGCACCTGCTGCAGCTCAAAGCCTTTCAGATGGGAATTCCGGTGGAACACCTGGAAGACCCCACGAAAGCACAGCACACAAACACCCAGGCGAAACACCCAGAGGCACCGAAAGATGCTGAAGTGAAAATCCAGCAGGAAGGTGCAGGATGAAAACCACCCCCATCAAACCTGCTGTCTCCCAGGACCCCGACCCGAAAGTGTGGGCCAGGAAGAACGGGCAGCGTTACACCCTCTCCGGCATCGTGCAGTTCGCCCGGTTCTGGGACATTAAACTCACCCGCAGGCACCCTGTCACGCTGGAACTGCAGGACATCGTATACCGGGACATGGACAGCCACAGCAAATGGCTCTGGCTTGCCGTGATGCTCAACCGACACGGGATCCCGCATCACCTGGGTTACCAAGAGACCCACCCCTGACCGAGAAAACGCCTCCAGATGATGGAGGCGTTCCTGCATGAGTTCCTGCAGTCGTCCCCAGATGATATCCCACTCTGGCGCAGACCAGATCTGCACTCATCACATTTTGCCTGCCTCAAGCCCCCTCAGGAGGGTGATCAGGGCCTCTCCCCCATGGATCAAGCCAAAGACCTGCGGTTTCTCCCACTCCACATCGAGCATGACGATCTGCACGTTGTCGTTTTCATTCACCACCACTTGCACCTTCTGGCTGGACAGAGTTTCCAACACCCCTCTCAGTGCACCAAGAGCGTCCTGACGGAGAGCTTCTGGATGCAGGTGCACCATGAACCGTCCCACCCTGGTTTGCAGTTCCACAACCTCCAACGGGACTACTTCAGGGTAGATGTTCTGCAGGTTTGCAACCGCCTGGGGATCGGTGGGCCACTGGTATTGATCTTCGTGCACCATCAGCAACCGAATCCCCTGAACGGGCAGGGGGGCCTCGAAGACCAGACGCGTGGGCTGATCTTCACTGAGGGGCTCATGGAACCACACCGTCCAGTGGGGTGAAGTCACTTGCCAGGGTGGACGGAAGGTGGGGTGGTGCTTCAGGGTCCAGCCTTTCTCTTCACAGATGCGTTGCCATCTGCTGGCTTTGCTGGTGCGCAACAGGGTCAATTGGGCCACGATGAGCACCACCCCGAGAAGCATCAGGCCAAAAAAGGCAGAGAGGAATTGCAGGGCCACAGTTTTATTCATGGGATTTCAGTCGATGGATGTGAATGGGATTCACCAGGGTCATGGGTTGATCATGGCACACCTGGGGGGTCTGCCCAGTGGTTGCCAGCACACCTACAGCAAGAATAGGAGGGCACAGACTGTATCTGCAGGCCAGACCGGACAGGCAAAAGGTTTTCCCACTCTGTTTTCAAAGCCAGAGAATCCTTACGATAAGCACCATGACGTTACAGAGCCTTTTTGCAAGCCTTGCCCCTTCCATCGTGCGCATCACCACCAAATCGGGGGCCACGGGCACGGGTTTCATGATCGGTGCTTACCTCGTCACCAACAACCACAACCTGAAAGCAGCCCGCCATAACGCCAGCATCATGCACCGCCTGGAAACCTACGATGCCCAGAATCAATCTCTCCAGCAGTGGTCTTGCAGCGGTCAAGAATTGCTGGATCAATTTGAAGTCGGATCGCCAGAAAATGACCATGACTATGCTGTGATTAAACTTGAGCGAACCCCATTCACACCAGGCCCCCTACCGTTGGCGAGCGTTGATGTGCGGGTGGGTGACGATGTGTTTTTCCCTGGGTTTCACTTTGAGCATCCCAGGTTGGTGCTGCACACCGGACACATCTCCAGCATCTATCCGTCTGGTGTGGCCACCGTTTTGCAGCTTGATGCTTCGGTGAACCATGGTGTCTCCGGCGCCCCACTGGTTCACCTGGCTTCCGGCAGCATTGTGGGCATCGTCAGCCGCAAAGGCACGGGGCTCACTGAAAAGATAGAAGAGTTGCAAAAGTTCATTGATTTCAACATCAGGTCCTTCCCAGGCATCCTGGAGACCCGTACACAAAACCATATGCAGGGCATGCCACAACATGATCCTCATAACGAGCCCAGCAATTTCACCTTGATGGAATTGGCAGGGTTGTACACCAAAATGTCAGACCTTCTCCAGGAACTCAGGCGGTCTGCCAATGTGGGCATTGGTTACGCCCTTTGCATCAAAGCACTTAAAGATGAACCCCTCTGGGATTGACCATCCCCGCCTTTTCTTAGAGACAGGCATCGGCCACCTGACTTAAGCCAAAAAATCATGCCCCTCTACGTTTGAGACGCTATCCTGAAGTCACCCCATGGAGTAGCGCACGTGGCAGCGCGGGGCGTTTGGGACGCTCAGGTTGCAGGTTCGAGGTCTGCACCTCATACCAAAGAAGCGACCAGTTTCCATTGGTCGCTTTTCTCTTGGTCGTGTGCTGTACAACCCAAGCACCGATACCTTTGTGTGGTTTTCAGCTGCTCAAGTACCGATACCTTTGTGTGGTTTTTTGGGAGGGCAAAACCACACAGGTACCGATACCTTTGTGTGGTTTTTTGGGAACTCGGAAATTGACCGTGCTGCACACCAGGGCTGATCCCCTGTTTTCCCTTCCTGCCACCGATACCTTTGTGTGGTTTTGCTCTGGATGCACCGATACCTTTGTGTGGTTTTCAGTCACTTTCCTACCGATACCTTTGTGTGGTTTTCAGAATCTGCTGTTTCAGACGTCTCAAACATAAAGTACCCGTACACAAACGCCATTCCGACACCTTTGTGTGGTTCTTGCCTGTAAATACCGATACTTTTGTGTGGTTGAACGCTCAAATACCGATACCTTTGTGTGGTTTTCAAGGAAATTCTCCGTCTGGCACACAGCAGCTCACCCCTCTTGTTGTTGTTTTTCTTTTATAATCTTTAAAGAAAAAACAACCACAGGCGGTAGAGGCCAGATGCGAAAACAAACCCCAGAATCTTATGAACGCAAAGATGAACGCAACCTGGCCCGGCTGGGCATCATCAGCATTCAGGCCCGGGTGGAACCCAGCACCGACACCGTGCGTTTCGTGTCCAATTTTGAAATTGACGGCAGGCCCTACAAGGTCGAATGCCTGGCCCCGGAAGGCAGGCCGCATGGCATTGACACCGATGTGATCCTGGCCATCCAGACGTTGTATGTGCGGCAGGGCTGCCCGGAAGACGGCTGGGTGCACACCACCGCTTACGAGCTGCGCGACCTCACCGGCTTGCCGGACAACGGGGAGAACTACAACCGGGTGAGGAGCAGCCTGAACCGCCTGTGGTCCACGGGCTTCAAGGTGTCTGAGGGCATCACCGAAACATCAGGCAGAAAATGGAACGTCACCACCTTGCGTTACATCGATGACCTGCGGTACCGGGAGAGCGATGATGCCTTTGGCACCAGCCAGACCCTGGACAAGAAGCACAACCTGAGGATCAAGCTGGGTTTGCAGCTCGCGGAGAGCATCCGGTCCCGTTACACCAACGTGCTTGATGGCCGGATCCTGGTGCAATTGGAGCAGCCCCCAGCCAGGGCGCTTTACAGGCTGCTGGAAGCCCACCGGGGCACCAGCACTGCTGGGAAGCGCCTGATGCAGCTCACGGTGTCCCTGAGGGACTGGAAGGAGGCCTGCGGAATCAAGAGCGACCGACCGGAAATCATCCGTCGCACCCTCTCCCCTGCTCACGATGAACTGCTGGCCGTGAACTACCTGCAGTCGGTGGAGGTGGAAGGGCGGGGCATGAAACAACAGCTCACTTACATCTTTGCCCAGGACGACGCACCGGATCCTGCCCTCATTGAGATGCTGATCGGGGTGGGGTTCAGCAGGCAGCGGGCCACCGACACCGCCCAGCAGCACGGACCCAGGGTGGAAGAAGCGGTGACCTTTCTGCGCAGTCGCCTGAAAAGCGGGTACAAGGTGGCCAACCCAGCAGGACTCATCTTCGATTACCTGCGCAACGAAGGCAAGTATGTGGCTCCTGCCGAGCTGGTCAGCGAACCCAGAGCGATTGACATCGTGAATGTGGCTCGGCAGGTGGCCCAGCAAGAAGAGGAACGCACCTTGCAGCAGGTGGAAAGCCAGCTGGAAGACCTGGATCAGAAGTCCCCTTTTGATCAATACCAGGAATTGAAGGCCAGCCTGAGCATCCTCTTGAGCGCCTACCTGAGCAAAGTGGAATTGGAGAGGCTCAAAAAGGAATGCGAGTCTGGAGCCCTGCGGGCCCTGGAAGTGCAGCGGGCAGCCATTGCAGCACGGGCCAGCAAAACCCTCGACCAGTACGTGGCAGATTTGAGGAAGCAACTGGGCTTCGCCAGTGAAGCATGATCCTGGATTGCAGCACCTCCCAAACCGCCCTGGAGAGCCTTGCAGGTATCTTTCAGGTGTCCGAGAAAGAATTGCGCACTTTCTTCGACACACTTCCTCCGGCCCAGTTGTATGACCACCGTGTTCCACCTCTGCTTCCCCCTGAAGACAAATTGTGGGTGGCCTTTCAGAAGAAGTTCCCCCAAAAACCCCACTGGACCGGCGTGCACTGGTTCCACCTCACCCGCGTGTTCCCTGGCACCACATTTGAGGAAGGCATTCAGCCCCTGGGCGACAGACTTCATGTGTTGTGGGACCAGCTGGAACCCCTGGCGCTGCAGCACATCACCGCCGCGAACTGGCAGGACTTCAAAAGGCACCTTGCCCCACACCACAACCATGACCTCTACAACTTGAAGATCAAAGATCGCCAACACTGGGGTCCTTATGCCCTGTTGGTCCGGGAGGTCGCATTTTCGCCCCGCACCCTGGGCAACCATGATTACCTGGCCACCCCGGAGATCATTGAGGACATCTGCGTGTGCTTTCATGAGCGGTTCGGGATGAATCTGCTGCCCCAGTACCAGCAGCACACCCAGCCGTGCATCGTGACCTTTGTGGGTCCTGCTGACCGAGAGGATGTGCTTCCCACAAGTCTGTTTTATGCCTACCAGTCCTACCACAACGAAGAACTGACCTGGCATGCCAACACCTGTTTCGATGGTGAAGGTCATCTCATTCCTGCAACTGCCATCCGGAACATCATGATTCTTGACCCATGAAGGTCCATGCTGAAGCCCCTTCCCATCCAATGAGACATCAGGTGAAATCATGTCAAATTCCAGAGACCATCACCATGTGCCCCGCTTTTACCTCAAGCATTTTCGTGACCCAAATGGTGAAATTCACCATTTCAACAAGGAAAATCGAGGCACTGGTGCCAAAGGACCAAAGGGGACGGGGTTTAAACCAGATTTTCACAGCATCAACTTTGGCCCGTATGAAAACGCACCAGACCACGGTTCGCTAGAAAATTACCTTAACGTGGCCTATGAAAACGATCAGGCCAAAGTGCTGGTCGAGGTGCTGCGACATCTGGAAGGACCAGACGATCTCCCGGCGAAACACCGTTCCATGCTGGCTGAAATCACTGCATTGATGTTTTTGCGTAGCCCCAAGATCAAAGAGAGCTTTCGACCGTTTGCAGAGCAGGCTGAGAGCGAAGAACACACCACGCTGACAGCGGAAGCTTTTCAGCAGGCAGCCTTTCTTGACATGCTCAGCAGTGACGAGGTGCGAGAACTGAAAACACGCCTGCTGCTGCGTAGAATGCATGTGCTGACCGCAGCAGCAGGGGCATTTTTCTGGTCCTCTGATGCGCCAGTGCTGTTGTATTTGGTGGATTCTCAGGGCCTCAAGCGCCTGGATCAAGAAGGCAAGTATGGCCTGAACAAACCTGGGGCCACCCTTGCGTTGCCCCTTTCCCCAAAACACCTGCTGCTGTGGGTGAATGGACCTTCTGTTGCACACCAGCGGGAAACCTGCCCTGCTTCTTTTGTGGAGTCGGTCAATTGGGCTGAATTTCAGAACGCCACCCAGTACGTGTACGCCCATCAGCCTTTTGACACCAAAAAGTTCCCCTTTGTGTGAAGCCTCAGAAGGTCCAGTCCTCAATCTGCGATGAACGTTGGTCTGCATCCTGTTGGATGATCACCACATACTTGGGGTAGAGGCCCACTTCACTTGCGAAGAACTCTGACAGCAAACCGCCTGGTTCGTCGATTGCATCGGGACCAGCATCCCTCAAGCGCTGAAGCAGGACATCCACCTGTTCCCTGGGGATGGGCTTGACCAGTGGCAACCATAGCCTGAGGCGCATCCACAATATGCCCCAACGGTGTTCTGGCCTGAATTTGCAAGCTGGTTTTTTTACGAGGCCACACAAGAAGAGGCACCGCCAGGGCACCGGGTTGATGGAGTGCTCGTGGATGGCTATGAACTCAGGCTTGAGGGTTTTGCTGTAGACCAGGTCCGCTGCATCAATGGGCATCAGGGTGCATCCCAGCTGGGTGAGGTCCTTCTGTTTTCCACGCAGGCAATTCAGGTGATCTGCCTTGGCCTTGGGATGGTGGTTGTACAGGCAGTACAGGGGCAGGGCCCCATTGGCCAGAGCATAAGTGCGCAACAGGTGAATTTGTGGGGTTTTGGCTGCTCCGACCTCATGGATAAAACTTTTGTACCTGCCGTTCCGGGAGATTTTCTTGGCCTGGACTGCCACCCTGTGGTAAGAGCTTCCATCCTGAATCCACCACTCCCAATCTGCTCCATTCAGGGATTCTTCTGTTTTGTTGTAGGGCACCACCTGGATGGCTGGGTTTTTCATGCGTTTGAGTTGCAGCAGCAAGGTTTCGGTGAGGGTTTCTTCTCCCAGAGCAAAATCCAGTTCATGGGCTTCTTCGAGGGTCTGCCAGGCGTATCGGGCCAGCCGTTCAAAAGTCTTGTGTATCATGGTGTTCCTTGGATCTCAGTGAACCATGTATGATTGTGGACATCGATGGGATTTTCATCCCGTTCACTGGATCAGAGACGCGGTTGTGTCATCACAACAACCACGATATACAAAATCATAAAACCAGACGATATCAGGGTCAGCACCCGGCAAAACTGAAAGAGTCATTTCCAAAACCAGGGCCTTTCGTGATTTAGGAATGGGCTTGCTGTTTCAGTCCATCGATGTGCCTGAAGATCTGGGAGGTGGGCCTGGCCAGAAACACCTTCCAGAGGTCCACATGGTGCTCTCTGATGGGATAAATCCAGAGGCTGGGGTCCAGGGCGGACTGGTCAATGATCTCCTGCAGGTACACCTGCATCAGGGAAAGCAAGAGGGCTTCCTGTTCGTCCAAAATAGCGAGCACCAGAACATCTTTGGTTCGGGCTTTGGCCGTCTGCACCTTCAAGAACTGCTGGATCAGGTGCCCTTCCCCGCCGATGAGCAGCTGGTGCAGTTGTTTTGCTCTACCTTGTGGAACAATCAAAGGGGAAGGGGTGGAAGTCATGCCTTCATGGTACGCAAGGACAGCGCACCGTGGCCGTCATCTGCCAGTTGAGTGAAGACATCCTTCCAGCAAAAGATCTTTCTGGGAGAAGAATCCCAGCGTGTTTTCGACCCACACCAGACAAGAGCAGGCAAAAAAGAACAGGGTTACACTTACAGCATGCTTTCTTTCCCTCAAGCCCCTTATGCCCTGCGGGACCCAGAGCAGGTGGCTGCACGCCTGAAGATGCGGGACCTGCCGCACATCCAGCCGCTCTTGCAGTGGCTGGAGTCCAGAAAGGAAAGTCTGACGGAGCAGTTGCAAACGCCTGAAGTGCACCTGCCCCTCTTCGATCCCCTCTCCGGAGGCATCCACACCCAGGTGCTGCTCCTGCTCAGCGACCCCGGCAATCGGGCCTCTGCAGCCAAAGGCAGTGGTTTCATTTCCTGTGACAACCATGACCAGACAGCCCGGAATGTGTTCACGGCCCTCAAAGAAAGCGAACTCCCTCGGGGTCAGGTGATGTGCTGGAACGTGGTCCCCTGGCACAAGGCGAGTCAGGAGCCGCCCACCCGAGCGGAAGTGAGGATCGGGGTTCGGGAGTTGCAGGATCTTCTGACCCTTTTGCCTGAGTTAAAGGTGGTGGTCCTGCATGGTGGGATGGCCCAGAAAGGCTGGACCTTGCTGCCTGAGGAGGTGCAGGCCAGGTACCGGGTGTTTGAGGTGGGGCACCCCAGCGCAAGGAATTACAACATCCGGCCCCAGGAGCGCGCGAAGCAACTTCAGGTGTACCGGGAGGTGTACTTCCTCACCCAGTACCCCTGGCTGGAAGGGACACCAGATCCTCTTTGAGTCTTGCTCGTTGCCTCTGGTTTCAGTACAGGCCTTGCCGGATTCGCGGGTCCATCAAGAGGGCAAACAGGTAAGAGGGGGCCTGCAGGCCAGAGAGTTCACTGACGGTTCTCACCGGCATAAACTCCAGGGCTTTGCGCACCTGACTCGGAGCGATGTTCCACTCGGTGGTGGAAGGAACCAGGGTCTCCCCTTTCAGGGTGTAGGTGAAACGCTGGCCCCGCACTTGCTGGAAGGTTTCTCCTTCATGGTGTTTGAGCCTGCGCCGCACTTCCTGCTCCACTTGGTCGATGTTCATCTGGTTTCCTCCTGAGGTTTTTTCTGGAAGGTCACGGTTTCTTGAGGGAAATTCACAGTGTCCACTTCCCAGCCAGCGTCCACCCAGATTCTGGAGTGGGGCTGGCCACTGTTGGACCACCACGCCCGGTGGGTGCGGGCAGAGTCGGGCAGTTTGCGGTGAATCAGATCCTCGATCTGCTCAAAGCTCAGGGTGGTGCGAGTTGTGGTGAGGTTCCTGAGGTGTTCACCGATGGGGTCGTATTTCGAGCGCGGTCCTTTCTCCGCCAGGGGTGCCTCGTCCAACTGAAGGCTTTTGAGGGCCTGGGGGTTGAAGCTGAGGTGGTAGAAGGCCAGGGCCTGTTCCACAATGGCACTCTGGCTGGAGCCGGTGAGGATCTGGAGCTGTTCCAGATGGTGCTGGGCAACAGGGTTGATCTGTACGTGTTTGGCTTCTTTCATCTGATGATTTCAACGTATCATAAAAAGTCGATATCGCATAAATTAGAACACACGAACCTTCAGAAGAAGGATCAACCCCAGCACCTTCAGGAATCCACTGGAGCCTGAAAGTACTGCTGCCGCAAAGACGCTTTCAAATCCGCTGCATATTTCGGCAACTCATGCTTCACCAGATGCCCCATCAACTCCCCATGGAAGCTGTCCAGTGAAATCTTCCCGGTCTGCAACAGGTGGGTCAGTACGTCCTGCTCGGCAACACTCAGGTGGGACTTCAACAAAAACAGCACATCCCGAATGCGTTCCTCTTCAGACACCGATGGAGCAGGCAGCTCATCGGCTTTCTTCTTGCTGGGTTTCTGCTTGCCTGATGGGGTCTGTGCAGGCAAAGCCTTCTTGACCGTTGGATCAGCAGGCTCATAATTCGCCGGGTTCTTGATGATTGACACCAAGAGGCCCCCAGGGGTCTTCATGGGATACCCACCAGCCTTCAACTGGTCAAAGCGCTTGATGGCGTCCTGAATGCGGTCCGGGAACTCTGCAATCAGGGTGCGGGCCGATCCCAGGGCCACCCCCCGGTCGGCGAGGAGTTGCACTTGCTCTTCCAGAGCCTGGTCCTCCATTTGCGGGTACAGGTCATACACGATCACCTGCTTCATGCCTTTTCCGACGTAATCCACCGTGCGGATGTACTTGGCCTGCATCAGCTCCTCATGGGCATTTTTCAGGCTGCGCCGGATGTTGTCCGGACGGGACTCCTCCAACCTCAGGGTCCTCGCCCACTGCAGCAAGGGAAACTCAATGCGGTCCTGCACCACCTGGGTGGTGGATGGATCCCGCCTGAGGGCCTCCAGCGTGCGGCACAGCGCCACGGTGGAAGGCTGACGGATCTGCCCGAGCAGCTGGTAACTGATGGGGTTCAGGTACCCGGCCTGGATGCTTTTCACGGTGTCTTGAGGCAGGGTGATTTTGATGATCGAGGCCGTGTCCAGGTGGTGTTCCTCGTTCTTGGTGTACTCCAGTTTCGCCAGGTGCTGAAAGGTCACGCTGTGCCAGCGCATCCCCCGGAAGTCCCGCCAGCCCTGATCGATCTGGTAGATCGCCCGGTTCAGGCGAATCAGGGAGTTGCGCACCATGGTGTAATTGCGGGCCGTGGGGTGAATGCCTGCGGTGCGCATCAATTCATGGGGGGTGGCGGACACTTCCCCATCGCTGGGGCATCCCATCAACTGGTAAAGCTTGAGGATCGCCAGGTACACCTCGGTGTCAATGCCATGAGGGACCTGCACGCTGCTCCCACAGTGGATGCGGATGGGCACCCCATCGACATCCTGATGCATCTCCCAGCTGGTGTAATCGTCACTGACCTGACGTTGCATGCTGATGAGGGACAGCCGGGCCACGTTCATTTCATCCAAGTTGTGGGAGGGATTCTCGGCGGGTGTCTTGGCTTTCCCCATGAAGATGATTTTAATAGATAAAGAAAAAGAAATAAGAAGATCTATTGATTCTTCTTCAAGCAGGACAAAGTGTGGTGTTCTGGACGTGTTTTTTCAGATCTTTCCCTCAGGTTGTTCGATGCTTTTCCCCTGAAACCCCTCAGGTTGTTCGTGACCCTTTGGCAGGAATGCCTCACGTTGTTCGAGAGCCTCCTGTTTTTCTCCTCAGGTTGTTCGTGCCAAAATCCCTCAGGTTGTTCGCGTCTTGCAGGCTGAATCCCTCAGGTTGTTCGGATGACCTCTCCTGGACTTCCCTCAGGTTGTTCGTGTCAAACGGGATCGAAATCGGCTGTTTCCCTCAGGTTGTTCGAGACAGAAAGAAACAAGGCTCCAGAACGGCATTTCTCTGTTTTCCCCTCAGGTTGTTCGGGTCAAAACCCCTCAAGTTGTTCGAATGCACCAACAAGTGAAGATATAACCGTATCCAGCAAGAGAAAAATCAATGTTTCCCTCAGGTTGTTCGGGTCAAAACCCCTCAAGTTGTTCGAATGCCCCTGGTTCGCACTGGAACCAAATGCACTGGGTTCAATCCCAGTCCATGTGAGACGACAAATTAGGGAAAACCCTGATGGGATGACGGTTTGGTCAACACCCTCATTTTCCCGATCTGATCGGGATTTTGGGCAGCAAAATCCCTCAAGTTGTTCGTGCGAGCCCTTCACAAGACTGCTGCCGAAACAGGACATGCATGGACCTGCCCACTGACCCCGACTTACCATGAAGCATGACCTTCCACCGCCTCATGGTCTTCTTCACCCTGCTTGGCCTTCCTGCTGCCCATGCCCAGAACATGCAATACTTGCAGGCCACAACGGATACCCTGACGTTCCTGACCTGGACGCAGGCCCAGAGCCAGCTGCAAGGCAGCTACCAGCAAATCCGGCTCAGCACGGCAACTGGAGGGAAACCCACCCTGATCACCCGCAATGGGACCCTCAGTGGTCTGGTGGCCGGGAATGATTTGAGCCTGACGTTTCAAGAAGAAATCCTGGGCAAGGGCATCTTTCAGGCCCAAGGCACTGTGACTGGGAAGACCCTGACCTTGCTGTTCCCGTCCAGCGGTGGAGGGTTCACCCGTTCCCTGTTCTCGGCCACCACCCTCAACGAGTACGCCAACTGGGTGGACGGCATGAAAAGCACCCTGAAAACCCGGGTGGCCCAGTGGGAGAAACAACAAGCCCAGGAGCAGCTGGAGCAGCAGGAAAAGAACCGCAAACGTGCCCTGTTTTATGCCGCCCAGGAAGCACAGAGCAGACTGAAAGGGCTTCTGGAGGACGCCACCCTGTACGTGGAACAGGTGTCTTTCGCCCTCAACCGCCTTGACACTGGCACCCTGAGGCTCACAGGCCTCACCCTGGACCTGGACAACAGACTCCAGGGGGATGAAGCGTTCCTGGAAAACATGGTGGACTGCACCGACTGGCAAGACGCCAGAGACATCCTGCAGGCAGAACAAGAAGAGTTGCCAGCGGAATTCCAGAAGGCTCTTCCCCCAGCAAAAGACACGGTGGAGGTGTGGAGTGTGGGAGACCGTCTACTGCAGGACCTTTCAGATGCCTGGAAGACCTACCAGCAGGCTGTGGAAGCTTCCGAGGGTCAGGCAGAACTGGACATCCCTGAATCTGCCCTTTTCACAGCCCAGAAGGACATTGAAGGGGCCAGCGCAAAGCTGAAAGCAGCAGCGGCGGGTGATGGGCAGGAGGTGCAAGCGCGATTGCAGAAGTACCAGCAGCGGTACCGGCAGTTGATGCAAGAACACCAGCTGGATCAGACCTGCCCTTTTCCTGCAGAGGAATGAAGCCTTCAGGTCAGGCTTCTTCTCCCACCACTTCCAGAATGAGTTCGACCACATAGACTTCCTGCAGGATTCCCGGAGCCTTGCCCTCATGGAAGTTGAGCAAGGCAATCTGGCAGCAGAAGCCATCCACCAGCACCCTTTCTTCCACATCGAAAGCATCCAGCAGGGCCTGGGTTTACCTTTTTCCGGTCAAAATGGTCAGGCGCTCATTTTGTTCCAGCACCGTCACAGATAGGGTTTCTCCAAACACCTGAAGGTCCATGGGTCACTGTACCCAGTTGCAGCACAGAGAACTGTGACCGCTCATTCTTCTGCCGGGCTGAAATCGTCCATCAGGTTTTCCAGCAGCACAGGGATTTGTTTCTTCACGTCTCGTTCCTGCTGGCCACTGAAGCCTTTCACCAGGTACTTGCTGGCCCCGGAGACCTCTATGAGGATTTCGGTGTCTGGGAAGTGCTGCTCGAAGGCAGGCCGCAGGTGTTTCTGCAGGGCCGACAGCAGGGTCTCGTCGCTGATGGGACTGTGCATCCCCACCAGCTTGTTGTTCACGATTTGCGGCACTTTCGCAGGCCGTGCAAACTTCAGGACAATGGCCCGATCCATCACACCACCGCCAGCCTCTGCTCGGATCGGGTCACAGAGAGCCAGGACGCAGGGCAAGGTTTCAGGAGGGTCTGCAACTGGGAGATGGACCGGTTCTGCAGCCAGTGTTCCGCCCCCTGGCGACCCAGCACACAGGGCATCCGGTCATGAAATGGCGCAACTGCCGGGCAAGGGGTGCAGGTCAGGATGGTGAAGGAGTGCACGAGGCCTTCCCTGGACTGCCAGTAATCCCACAGGCCCGCCAGAATCAGGGGGCCACCCGTGGCACTGCTGAACAGCACGGGCATTTTGCGTTTCCCCACAAGCTCAAATTCATAAAAACCTGAGATTTCGATCAGGCACCTTTGCGACTGGAAGGGTTTGCGGAAACTCGGCAAGGTGTGGGCGGTCTCGGAGCGGGCGTTGAAGGTGTGCTTGAATTTTTTGAGGTCCTCTTCGCCTTTGCAGAACGAAGGAATCAACCCCCACCTTGCAGAGAGAGCTTCCAGTTCATCCGTTCCAGGACGCTTGCGGATGATCGGGTAGGGATCGGAGGGGCGAAGCTCCCCACTGAACGTCCAGGGGTCCGGGTAGGTGACCTCCCAGATGAAGTTTCCATCTGTGCTGCCATTGATGCGTCCGCACATGTTTTTGCCTCCAGAAAAAGTGTCAAGAGAACCTGCGCCGGTTGCACTTGGGGTGCAAACAGACGTTTTTGCTGTGCCATAAGTCACTATACTTGACAGCTTGATACCTATCAAGTAGTGTCGAAATATGCCTCCCAGGATCACTGAGATTCGCAAAAAAATCCTCACCTGCTTACTCAAACTCTCCCAGAACGGGCCAGTCACCGCAGCAGAACTGGCCCGCAAAATGGAAATGACCCCCCAAAACATCCACCTGCACGTCAAAGCCCTCGAAGAAATGGGCTACCTCACCGTGCACCGCCTCACCGACCGCACGGCCACCCTCACCATCGCCGAGAAGGCAGAAAAAGAACTCGGCCTGGGTGCCCTCCCCATTGCCGGACAGATCGCCGCAGGCTTCCCCCTCACCCCCAGTGACCACACCCAGGGCTTCATGAGCCGCCTCTCGGACTTCTTTGATGCCCGAGAAGGGGATTACCTCCTCAAAGTCGAGGGCACCAGCATGACCGGCGTAGGCATCTTCCCTGGAGACATGGTGGTGGTGCGGCCCACCACGGAAATCGTGGAAGGAGAAATTGCGGTGGTGCTGATCAAAAGCGACAACCTGGTCACTTTGAAGCGCTGGTACATCGAAGGAGACCAGGTGGTGCTGGTCAGCGAGAATGCGGCCATGGAACCCATGCGTTACCGCAAGGAAGACGTGACCCTGCAGGGGCAACTCATTGGCCGCATGGGCGGCAAACCCCCCAGAAAAAACCGCCACAGTTGAATTGACACCCCATCACACCGAACCTCCCAGAGGCACACCCCTGCTGGGTGGGGTCACTTTTGCTTCAGAGAGGTGCACCATGCCGATTCTTGCCATTCACTTCATTCCCTTTGCATTTCACAACCTCCCGGAACGCGACGTGAAAGTCTCCCTGAGAGAGGGGCGGGTGGTGCACCTGTGCGAAAAAGCCGCAGCCCTCGGGGTGGTGAAAGGCATGCCGGAATCGGCAGTGAGGCTGAAAGCCTCTGAAGCAAGAATCGTGCAGGACACCAGTGTGGAACTCACCCAGCAGTGGCAGGACTTCTTGCTCCAGATGTTCCAGTTCAGCCCCAACGTGGAAAGCCTCAAGGAGGGGATGTGCCTCCTCACCGCCAGTGAGTACGACGCCCACCAGATCCAGCACCAGTTCGGCTGCCCGGTCGGGGTGGGTCAGACCCGCGAGCAGGCCCTGATGGCCGCCACCGTGGCCACCAAAAGCAAAGTCCGCATGGTGCTGGATTTCGATCTCTTCTGTCAGGAGGTGCCGATCACTTCGCTTGCGGCACTGGGGCTGAAACCCGACACCCTGGAACGCCTGATGTGGCTGGGTGTCACCACCCTGGCAGATCTGAAGTCCTGGAGCCGCAAACAAATCCAGCATTACTTCGGCACAGAGGCAAAACCCATCCTGGCGCTATTCTTCGAGAAAAACGTGTGGGTGGCCCGGTACAACCTGCCAAAAGAGGTGATCAGCAAGTTCTTCTTTGATGAACCCGAACAGGAGCCCTTCAAAATCGATCCTGCCCTGAAACTGCTCAGCGAGCACCTCTTCAAGAAACTCTCGGGCCTGCACCCCCGAAAACTGGTGCTGACTGCCGGGACACCGATTGGGAACCTGTGGGCGTCCCGGAACGTCAAAGACCCCATCCAGAAACCACCGACCTTGCAGCACCTGATGCGGCTTGCCCTCGATGACAGCTTTGCTCTGCAGTTCGGGGTGGACAAACTCGAAGTCCGGCTCATGGACCTCTACCAGTTGGGAGAACAAAAAAGCCTCTTTCAACAGAAACCCTCTTCCATGGACGCCGTGAAGCTGGTGCACCAGAGGTTCGCGGGGGCGATGTTTCACTACGAGATCCATGACCCGTACTCCCAGGCCAGAGACCAGCGTTTCCGCAAGTTGCCTTTCGATGAGGAGGAGTGACATGCGCATGTTGATGCAAGCCGCCCATGTGGAAACCCGTGAGGGCCGCATCAGCCGGGTCACCACCGAGAACCGGGCTTACGTGATCGTCCGCACCGTGGAGCACTGGAGGGCCGGAGGCAGGTGGTGGCGCGGGGAGTACCCCAGAAACTATTACCTGCTTCGGACCCGTGAAAACACACTGCTGGAAGTCTACGAGGAGGTTTTGACATGGACCCTGAGCGCGATTCAAGACTGAATGTGGTGTTCTGCCACTCCTTTTTTTCCCTCGGTGCAGGCACCAGCAGCCCCAGAAGGTTGGTCGAGACCGCCAAGAAGTTCGGGTACACCCACATCGCACTGATTGATGAAGCGTGCATGGGTGGCGCAGTGGAACTGGTTGAGGCCTGCCAGGAGCACGGACTGCACCCGATCCTCGGGCAAACCCTGCAGGCGCAGGTGGAACTGCTCGGTCAGAGCTTCACAGGAGCCGTGGTGGTGCTGTGCCAGGACCGGGCTCGTTATGCCCAACTCAATGACCTGATCACCTTGCAGAATGAACAGGGTCACGTGCAACCTGGTCAATTGCAGGGGTTGCAGGTGCTGACAGGAGGAAGAAGGGGTTTGCTGGGGGAACTGGTGCTGCAAGGGGACTTCCGCAGGGCCAGACTGTGGATTCAGCACCTCAAAGGGATTGTGAATGGCCACCTTTACCTGCAGCTCTGGCATGACCTGTGCCACGGGGATGATCGGATGGCACAGCGCTTGGTTCAGTTTGCCCGAGAGGAGGACCTGCCGTGCGTGGCTGCCCCTGAGATCCGTTATGCCAGTGAGGACCAGTGGCCCCTCTACGACGCGCTGGTGTGCGCAAGGCTGGGGACCCAAATTGACCAGCCGCACGAACTCAGACCGGTGAACGGCGCGCAGTGCATTCAACCCTGGGAGCATGTCCTGCAGCGCCTCCCGTACCCTGAGGCCATCTGGACCACCAATCTTCTGGCCCAGAACTGCAGTTTCGACCTCCTGCCGGACCGATTGATGCCAGCAGATGCATCTTTGCCGCCCAATTTCAGCCCTCACCTGTACTTGATGATGCGGGCCTATCAGGGCCTGGAAGAACGTTATCCCCCTCATCTTTTGACTCAGGCAGACCAGAGGTTGACTTACGAACTGGGCATTGTGCGTCAGCACGGCCTGGAGAATTTTTTCCTGCTGGCCACAGAAGTTTCAGACTATTGTCGAGAAAATGGCATTCTGGCAGCAGGTCGAGGCAGTGCGGCTGGGAGTGTGCTGTGTTTTGTTCTGGGCATCACCCAGGTGGATCCCCTGAAACACAATTTGCTGTTCGAGCGCTTCTTGCATGGGGAGAAAAAGGCCATGCCTGACGTGGACATTGACATCTCCAGCAGCAGGCGCAGAGAGGTCTTGGCGTGGGTGGAGAAGCGCTTTGGCGAGGCGGGCAAAGAGGCCATGGTGGCGAACCGCATCACGTACCGATTGCCCAGTGCAGTGCAGGATCTGGCCCGTGCCCTGGGGTTGCCCCAGCAGCAGGCCGCTGACCTGACCAAACGGCTGGGTCGGGATTTCCGGCATTTGCGTCCCGGGGACGCCCGGCAAGCAGCGGTGGTTTTTGATGAGGTTCTGGGGAATGCTCCTGCCAAGACCGTGCTGCTGGACATCCTGTCTCGGATGGAACGGGGCTTTGTGCGGCACCTCGCTCCACATTCGGGTGGGGTGGTGCTGTCCCGTGAGCCTCTGTCTCACTACAGTCCTCTGCGCACATCGTCTGGAGGCATCAGGACCATGGAGTTTGACAAGAACGACATTGAGACCCTGGGCCTCATCAAGCTGGATCTGCTGGGTCTGAGGATGCTCTCAGCGATTGAGAATGCCCTTGCGGAGATCGAGCGGGTCGAAGGCAAACGGCTGGCTCCCGGCAACCTCCCAGACCATCCGAAGGTCTGGTGGCGGATATCGCGTGGGGACAACATCGGGGCGTTTCAGATTGAGTCTCCAGGTCAGATGCAACTTTCGGTGCGCAACCAGCCGAAAAACCTCACTGAGCTGGCCCACCAGGTGGCCTTGTTTCGCCCTGGCCCGATCCAGAGCAACACCGTGCACCCTTATTTGAGACGGAAAGCAGGCAAAGAAAAAGTGCCTCATTTGCACCCGAGCATCACACCGATCTTGCAGGGGACGTATGGCACAGTGCTCTACCAGGAGCAGGTTTTGAGAATCTGCGTGCATTTTGCAGGCCTGGGCTGGTTGCAGGCAGATCGGTACCGCAAGAAACTCTCTGCCTGGGAGGATGAAACAGAACTGGCCACCCTCAAAAGACAGTTCATCCAGCACGCTTGTGCCACACATGAGGGGTCAGACCATCCGGTGACCCCAGAACTGGCCGAGCAGGTGTTTTCGATGATTGCGGCCTTCAGAGGCTATGGGTTTGCGGAGTCTCATGCAGTGGCGTTTGCCCAGCATGCTTATGTGTCTGCTTACCTGAAAGAGTTTTTCCCCGCAGCTTATTTTGTGGGGATCTTGAATCACGAACCTGGAATGTACAGCCGTCAGACCATCACCCAGGAGTGTTTGAAGAGGGGGGTGGAGGTGCTGCCGCTGGACATCAACCAGAGCCAGGTGCTCTTTCGGGTGGAGGTGAAAAAGGGGATGTGGGGCAAACTGGTGCAGGGCATCCGGTTTGGGCTCTCTGGAGTGAAGGGGTTGAAAGAGGACAGCCCGTCCAGGATTGTCCTGGAACGGACCCGTGGCTTGTTTTCATCCCTGCAAGATTTTTACACCCGCGTGTCATTGCAGTCTTCGGAGTATGAGGCCCTGGTCCTCGGAGGGGCGTTTGATCTGCTGCTCTCCAGGCGGGATGCCCTGTACCAGCTGGGGACCTTGCAACGGGCCACCCGGGGTGGAGGAGGGGCGCTCTTTTTGCCAGAGGTGGCCACACCTGCCCTGGCTCCTTTGACGGATCGAGAAACCCACCTGCTGGACTTGCAATTCAAGCGGGCTTCGGAATCCGGGCGGCACATCATGGATCTGTACCGTTCTGAACTGCAAAGTCTGGAGGTGTTGCCCCTCAGGGTCCTCAAGGATGGGGACCGGGTGAGGACGGCTGGTTGGGTGATCAGCAAGCAGAGACCCCCGAGTGCTCGCGGAGTGGCTTTTTTTGCGCTGGAGGATCGCAGTGAGCGGGCACAGGTGATCATCTCGCCTGAACTGTGGGAGAAAGAACGCATCCTCCTCAGGGACGTACAACTGCTCATTGTGGAGGGCCGGGTGCAAGCCGCTGGGGTGAATGTGGCGGTGGTGGCCGAATCCCTGTGGTGTCTGGTGCGCAGGCCTCAATTGGTACCCCAGAAATCTTGAGGGCGTGCTGCTTGGCTGGAACGGGAAATTGAAGGCATCCTGATGCCAGGATGCCTTCAGGGTTTTCGGGTGTGTTTTGGGCGCTTCAGGGGTCCAGTTGCAGCTTGTGTGATCAGCAGGTGGCACAGGGTTTGGTGTCATCTGGTTTGGGCGCGTGTCGTTGCTGGGAAAGCATGGAGGACAGCACTCTGCACAAGTGACAGGGAACTTCCTGTGGTGAGGTGATACCGCAGTCACTGCAGGGTCCGGTGATGTCAACTCTCTGCAGGGTGTGTTGGAGGGATCGTGGTGTGGCCAAGGAGTACACCGTCATGATCAGCAGGGCCGCCAGCAGAGTGATTTGCATTGGAATTCGGATGGGTGGAGGTTGGGAGACTGGTGTTTGAAGTAGCATGTTTCATTGTATTTCCCTGCAACGGTTTCCATCAGGGGTAGGTGACGCTGGGTTCTGCACCTTTAGTGAATGGGGTGCATTTTAGGCACTGGTGGGAATGATTCTAAGGTTTGCTGTGCAGGTTTTTTTATTTTCTTTTGCTCTATAAGGTTTTTGCGATTGTCAATGGGGAAATGCCTGTAAATGAAATCCCTTACGATGGGATTTCATTTTGGTGGGATTACAATGATTTGGAGTTGAATTTGTTTTGGGGTGAAAGGTGCGTGACTGCTGTGATCACAACTGATGTGATTGTTCGCCTGAACAGAAGAGTTCCCCAGCCTGATGTGGTGTCCCACAGAATCATGCTGGCCTGCAAGCAGTTTGGAATTGATGACAGGATCCAGCAGGCGCACTTTGTGGCGCAGTTGATGGCGGAGAGCAGCCTGATCCCCAAAGAGGAGAACCTGTCGTATACGGCGAGGCGCATCTTGCAGGTGTGGCCTTCTCGCTTCAAAAGCCTGGCTGAGGCTTTGCCTTACGAGAGGAACCCTGAAGCTCTGGCCAACAAGGTGTACGGCAACCGTCCTGAGCTTGGGAACAGTCATCCCGGTGATGGTTGGGTTTTCAGGGGTCGTGGGTACATTCAGTTGACGGGGAGACGCAATTACACCCTGTATGGCAGGAGGCTGGGTGTGAATCTGGTGGATGCCCCGCAATTGCTGTTGCAGGTGGGGGTGGGGTCTCTGGCCGCTGCGGTGTTTTGGAGTGATCATGGTTGCAACGACATTGCCAGTGACCCAAGGTTGACGGTGCAGGACAAGTGTGCCAGGATCACCAAGAAAATCACGGGGTCGGAAAGGGACTGGCAGAGGCGTTTGGTGCTCACCCGACAGGTGCTCAATTTGTTGCAAGCATAAGGGCAACAGTGACGTTTCTGGGTGTTTCCTGGTTCAGATGTGGGGTTCGTCCTCCCAGTGGATGGTGATGCGTCTGGCCCCGAGGGCCTGCAGCACTTTCAGCAGGGTGTGGGTGACCAGGGGTTTTTGGCCTTGCAGGTACTGGTTGATGACCTGCCCGGGGTTTTTGCTGTCTGGGCTGATCTGCTGTCCGAGGTCTTTCTGGGTGCGTTTTTGGTGTCGCATGCGGGTGCGGATCTGGTCGATGAGTTGTTCTTCCAGGTTGGGCATGCTTCACGTTAGCACATCAATCTGTCAGATGGTTTTATCAATCCAACAGATATATAAATCAATCCATTAGATTGTTTTCGGATAGAATGAGTGCATGGAAAAGGCGATCTTCCCCTCGCTGGACATGCTTTTCTCCAACGGAGAACCCCCCAAAGACCTCATTTTGCAGCTGCCCACCGGGGCCGGGAAAACCCACCTTGCCCGACTGGATTCCCAGCACACCGCACGTCAGGGCTTCAAAATTGTTTACCTGTGCCCCCTCAAGACCATGGCCCAGGAAATCCACGACACCTGGGCTGAAAGCCTGAAAGTGGGCCTCTACACTGCAGACACCGAATTTACGGACCAGCCCCCGCTGGAGCAGGACGTGCTGATTTTCACCTACGAGAAATTCGAGTTCATCACCCGCTTCTGGCGCGAACACTGGGACTGGATTCCCCAGGTGAATTTGCTGGTGGTCGATGAATTCCACATGCTCGCCGATCCCCACCGGGGACCCACCCTGGAAAGCGCACTGACCCGCTTCCGCAGGCTGAACCCCTTCGTGCGCACCCTGGCCCTCTCTGCCACCCTTGGGAATCTTGCAGAGCTTGGAGAGTGGCTTCAGGCCGAAACGCATCACAGCACCCACCGACCTGTGCCTCTGAATTGGCGGGTGGTGCCCTTCACCGGCAGTTCCAAAAAAGACCTGCTGCAAGCAGAACTCAGCACCCCTAAAAGCACCCTGGTGTTCGTGGGGTCCCGCAGCCGCGCCGAGCACCTCGCTGAGAAGTTTGGGGCCGCTGCGCACCACGCAGGCCTCAGTCCCCAGGCAAGACAGCACACCGAGGCCCAGTTTCGGGCAGGTAAAATCCTCACGCTTTTCTGCACCCCCACCCTGGAGATGGGACTGAATTTGCCAGCCCAGCGGGTGATTCTCTACGACATGGAACGCTACCACCAGGGGGAGTACGTGCCGATCAGCGTGAACAGTGCCTGGCAACGGGCAGGCAGGGCAGGCAGACCCGGACTGCACCTAGAAGGGGAAGCGGTGGTGTTCATCTACCGGTACCCCAGCCATGCCCAGCCTTACCTGCAAGGACAGTTCGAGCCCATCCGCAGTGGCCTCAAACGCGGCCACCTCACCAGCTGGATTGTCGCGGAGATTGCAGCCCGCACCAGCAGGAACCTGGAAGAACTGCAGTGCGCCTACCAGCACACCCTGCGTTCCAGGCAGCACCCGGAGGACCTGGGACGCCCTATGAACAGCTTGATTTTCACCGGAGCCCTGAAGGAGGAAGCGGGGTCACTGAAAGTCACCCGCACCGGCTGGATTGCCGCTCGGTACATGCTGCAGGTGGAGACCGTCTTGCAACTCAGCTGCCAGTTCTCTGCTGACCTCACTTTCTTTGACCTGCTGGTGCTTGCCACCAGCACCCCGGACGTGCAGGCCCTGCTGCCTTCCCGCGAATCGCTCCGGGACCTGCTTTACCGGGTGGGCCGGGAACCCCGCACGATGCTCACAGGCACCCCCAGTCGGGACCTCACCACCCTGTCGATCACCCATGCGGAACTGCTCGGCGCTTACCACACGTCTTGCTTGCTGCGCAGCCACACCCGACAGGAAGAACCCACCGTGCCCAGTTCTGACCTCCGGCAGGCCGCAGAGCAGGTGTGCCGGGTTTTGCAGGCCTTCGCAGAACTGCTTCCGGTTCAGGAGAACCCGGCTTTGCTGGAGGTGCAACGGAAAACCCGGGTGCTGGCCTTGATGGTCAGGCATGGCCTGACCGACGAACACGCCACCTTGACGTTGATTCCAGGCATCGGGGGGGTGCATGCCCGCACCTTGCTGGAGAGGGGCATCACCGACATTGAGAGCCTCGCGCTCAGTGATCCGGCCAGATGGGCTGGGGAGGGCATCCGTCTGGAGCGTGCTGAGAGGTGGGTGGAACTTGCAGCAGGGC